>NZ_BAAAUD010000024.1:0-1221 GCF_039533765.1 Streptomyces enissocaesilis
CGCCGTCACTGTGAGCCACCCCCGCTTTCATGGAGCTTCTTGATCATGGTCTGATGGCCATGGGAAGGAAGATTCGTGCCAGCACCGAAGAAGTACTCACCTGATCTGCGGCAGCGTGCCGTGCGGTTGTATCGGGAGTCGGACCCGAAGCCGGTGATCCGCCGGTTGGCCGAGCAGCTCAACGTGCATCCGGAGGCGTTGCGGAACTGGATCCGGCAGGCTGAGGCCGACGCCGGGGAGCGCACCGACCGGCCGTCCAGTGATCTCCTGGAGGAGAACCGCAGGCTGGCGCGGGAGAACGCTGAGCTGCGGCGGGCGAACGAGATCCTGAAGGCGGCGAGCGCGTATTTCGCTGCGGAGCTCGACCCGACCCGGCGACGGTCATGACGTTCATCGACGAACACACTGGCCGCTTCGCTGTCGCGCTCCTGTTACGGGTCCTGCAGATCTCCGCCTCCACCTACTACGCCTGGCGCAGCCGGTTCACCGAGCCGTGCGACCGGGACCTGGTCGACCGTGGGTTGCTGTCCAACATTCACGACATCTGGACCGCGTCCGGGTGCACGTACGGCGCGGACCGGGTCCACCGGCAGCTGCACCGCGACGGCATCCACGTAGGCCGGAAACGTGTCGAACGGCTGATGGCCGCCCAGGGCTGGCAGGGCGCATACCTGCGCCGCGGCTGGCGCGGCGGGTCGACCGTCCAGGACCCGAAGGCGACACCGGCACCGGACCTGGTGAACCGGAACTTCACCGCCGCCGCACCGAACCGGCTGTGGGTCGCTGACGCCACCCGCATCGCGTGTGGCGAGGGCGTGTTCTGGCTCGCCGCGGTCCGCGACGCGTACTCCAACCGGATCGTCGGGTGGAAGGCCGGCGACCGCTGCGACACCGACCTGATCCTCGGCGCCCTCGAGTACGGCATCTGGTCCCGCGACGTCCGCGACCAGACATTGATCCATCACTCGGACAGGGGCTCGAACTACACGTCGTTCCGGTTCACGCAACGCCTGTCCGACAACGGGATCCTGCCCTCCATGGGCTCGGTCGGCGACAGCTACGACAACGCGTTGATGGAGAACTTCTGGTCCACCCTGAAGATCGAACTCGTCTACCGCACCAACTGGCGCACCCGCGACGAAGCCGAGAACGCGATCTTCGAATACATCGACGGCTGGTACAACACCCGCCGCATCCAACGCGACCTCGGCTACCGCAGCC
>NZ_BAAAUD010000025.1:0-54114 GCF_039533765.1 Streptomyces enissocaesilis
ACCCGTCTACGACACCCTCATGGCCGACCAACTCGACACCGCCATCGAACAAAACGGCAAAGGCGACCTTGCGGCGCTGCTGGCCGGCAACGACACCTGGACCGTGGAGACATCCCGATGACCTACGTAATCGCCCAGCCCTGCGTGGACCTCAAGGACAAGGCATGCGTCGACGAGTGCCCTGTCGACTGCATCTACGAGGGTCCGCGCAAGATGTACATCAACCCTGACGAATGTGTCGACTGCGGCGCCTGTGAACCCGTCTGCCCGGTCGAGGCGATCTACTACGAGGACGCTGTGCCGTCCGAGTGGGCCGGTTACCTCACTGCCGACCGGGAGATATTCGCCTCCCTCCCGTCCCCCGGCGGCGCGGGCGGCGCCGGGCCGCTGCCCGCCGACCACCCCGTCGTCGCGAAGGAACCGGTGAAGGAGCCCGTGCAGGGATCGAGCTGACGCGACCAGGGTTCCCGTCCGCCCGGGAGCGCTCCTCAGCCGGTCTTCAGCAGTGCTTCCCCGGTGCTTCAGCGGGGTGGGGCAAAGTGGTCGTATCAGCGCGCCGAGCCCCACCTCGCGCCTCGCCCTCTTCTTCCTTCGCACGCGTCCGTGCCCGCAGAGCCGCCAGACACTGCACAGAGGACTCCCATGGACACCGTTCCCACGCATGCCGCTTCCTACCTCGGACCGCATCACCTGGTACGCAGGCCGGGGAGCCCCGAGGCGTTCCTGCTCGACTCGTCCGCGCCCGTGCGGCAGCACTTCGCCTTCTCCACCGAACTCTCCGACGGTCAGCGGTTGCTCGGCGATCCGGCGGCGCCCTTTCACGATCTGCTGTTCCCGGTCGAATCACTGCGCCAGGCAGCGATGTTCGCGGCGCGCCGCTACTTCCGGGTCCCGGAGACCAGGCACACCGTGCTCGCCTCGGGCGGCACGGAGATCACCGCCGTGGATCCGTGGCGGCGTACGACGGACCGCGGCCGGCTCACTCTGGAGCTCGCCCTGACACCGGTCGACGTGGTCAACGGCGTCCCGCGGGGAATGGAGTGCGACGCCGTCGTGTCCATCGACGGCGAGCGCTGCGGCACGGCCGAGGCGCGGCTCGTCTTCCTCGCGCCCGGTGTCTACCGGGGCCACCGCGACCTGGGCCGCCGGCAGAGCGAGGAGTCCCTCGCCGCCGGGCACGGGGACATTCCGTCGCCCGGCGTGCCCGCGCCCGAGCGGGTGGGGCACCGGGATCCGCGGAACGTACTGGTCGGACTGCCCGTGGAGGAGGACGGCGAAGGGCTGGCCTTCCCCGTCGACGGCGTGGCGGCCGGTGACCTGCTGCCCGGAACCGCCGGTGAGGTACCCGCCGTCCTGTTCCTGGAGGCTTCGCGGCAGGTGGCCCTGTTCGCCGCCGCCGAACTTCACGGCTTCGTACCGTTCCACGCGCTGCTGACCCGCTGGCAGGCGTCGTTCAAGGGGTTCGCCGAGCCCGGCCTTCCGCTGCACTGCACCGTGCGCGGGGACCGGGCACCGGCCGGCCGGCCGGACCGGGACCCGGCGGGGCGCCCGGTGGCCGGTCTGCGGCTGTCCTTCCTCCAGGGCGACCGGGTCGTGGCCCGGGTGTCCGCCTCCGTGGCGCAGGACTGCTAGGCCCGCCGTGCGATTCCGAGTGCTGGGGCCCGTACGCATGTCACCCCGTACGCCGTCCGCCGCCAAGCCGCGCGCGGTGCTCGCCACGCTGCTGATGAACATCAACGCCGTGGTGTCGACGCACACCCTGATCGACGAGCTGTGGAGCACGGGGCCGCCGCGGACGGCGGCCACCACGCTTCAGGTGTACGTGTCGCAGTTGCGCAAAGCGCTGCTGGAGGGCGGCGGGGCGGAGGCCGGCCGGCAGCCGCTGCTGACCAGGCCGCCCGGCTACCTCATCGAGGTCGCCGCCGACGACCTCGACCTGACGGTCTTCGAGTCGTTGCGCACCGAAGGGCGGGCGGCCTACGCGCGGCGGGATTACGACGACGCCTCGCACCTGCTGGGCCGCGCCCTCGGACTGTGGACGGGGCCCGCCCTGTCGGGCATTCCGCACGGGCCCTCGCTGGAGACGTCCGCCATAAGGCTGGGCGAGCTGCGGGCGGAAGTGCTGGAGCAGCGCATCTCCGCGGACCTGCGGCTGGGCCGCCACCAGGAGCTGGTCGGCGAGCTCATGGCGCTGGCCCACGAACATCCGCTGCGCGAGACCCTGCACTGCCACCTGATGGTCGCGCTGTACCGGGTCGGGCGGCAGTCGGACGCGCTGCGGGTGTACCAGCAGGCGCGGCGGTCCCTCGTCGAAGAGCTGGGCGTCGAGCCGGGGCCCGTGCTCAGCCGGCTGCTGGAGCGGGTCCTGGCCTCGGACCCTTCGCTCGCCTGGCGCGGGGATCCGGCCGTCGGCGGTTCGCGTACCGGCACCGGCGGCCGGCACGCCGACGCGGTGGACTGGCTGCCGCCCGCCCTCGCCGACTTCGCCGGGCGCACGGACCAGCTCGCCGTCGGCACGCGCTTCCTCTCGGGCCGGGCGTCGGGGCTGGGCCGCGTCCTCGCCCTGGCGGGCAGGGCGGGTTCCGGCAAGACGACGCTCGCCGTCCAGCTGGCCCACGAGGCGACCGGCCTGTTTCCCGACGGGCGGATCCTGGTGACCCTGCGGGACGCCGGCGGGCGGGCCATGGAACCCGGCGGGGTGATGGCGGCGCTGCTGCGCCGGCTGCGCGGTCCGGCCGCACCCGAGGCGGCGGGCCGGCCACCGGCGTCGGAGGCCGAGCTGGCGGACCTGCTGCACGGGCGCACCGAGGGCCGCAAGCTGCTGCTCCTGCTGGACGACGCGGTGTCGGAGGCACAGGTGAGGCCGGTGCTCAGCGCGGCGCCGGACGCCACCGTGATCGTGACCAGCCGCCGGGCACTGGGCGCGCTCGACGGCGTACAGCATTTCGTCCTGGAGGTGCTGAGCCGGCAGGACGCCGAGCAGCTGCTGGTGGCCTGCGGCGGGCCCCGGATGAGCGAGGACCCGGAGGCCGTCTCCGAGATCGCCCTGCTCTGCGGCAATCTGCCGCTGGCGCTCCGGGTGGCCGCCGCGGGTCTCGCCGCCCGGCCGCACTGGACGGCCGCGGGTCTCGCCCGGCGGCTCCGTGACGAGCGGACCAGGCTCGCGGCCCTGCGGCTCGGCGATCTCGACGTACGCAGCAGCCTGCTGACGGCGTACCAGGACGTGGGCGAGGAGGAACGCCACACCTTCCGGGCCCTGGGCCTGGCGCCGCTGCCCGACTTCGCGCTGTGGAGCGCCGCGGCGCTGCTCGGCACGGACCTGCCGACGGCGGAGCGCCGCACCGAGGAGCTGGTACGCGCCCATCTGCTGGAGGGCCGGCGGCGGCCGGGGCGCCTCGCACCGGTGCGTTACGGCTTCCACTCGCTGCTGCGGGCACTGGCCCTGGAGGTGCAGGCCGCCGAGGACGTGACCCACGGGGCGCGGGCCGCGGCCACCGAGCGGCTCTGCCGTGCCTTCCTCTCCCTCGCCCGGCACGCGGACGCCCAGCTGGCGCCGGGCCGTGACCTGCTGGTCTTCGAGACGGAGCCGCTCGCCGGTGTGTCCCCCGAGACGCTGGTGGGCACGGCGCCGCTGCTGTGGTTCCAGGAGGAGGCGACGGGGCTGCTCGAAGCGGTGCGGCAGGCGCATGCCGCCGGGCTGTGGCAGCTGTGCTGCGCGCTGGCTTCCGCGTCGGCCGGCTACTACGAGGCGAACGCCCTGTGGGACGACTGGGAATCCGGCCACGAGCTCGCGCTCGACGCGGCGCGCCGGGCCGGGGACGCGCACGCGGAAGCGGTCGTCCTGCGGTCGCTCGGCGACCTGGCGTGGCAGCGCCACCAGAGCTCCCTGGCCATCGACCGGTACCGGCTCGCCCGGCATCTGTTCACCGGCCGCGGCGATCGCCTCGCGGCGGACCGCTGCCTGTCCGGCGAGGCCGACGTACTGCTGGGACTGGGGCGGGCGGCGCACGCCGGACAGGGGTACGCCGGCGCCCTGCCGGCGGGCCGGGCCGACGACGACGCCCGGGGCGCGGCCCAGGCGCTGCGCGGCCTCGCCCTGGTGGCCCTGCGCGAAGGGCGGCCCGGGGAGGCCCTGGGCCTGCTGGGTGAGTGCGAGACCGCGGCCGGTGACGCCGGTGACGAGCGCTGGCGCGAGTACGCCCGCCGGACGGCCGCCTCGGTACGGGCCGCCGTCGACGCGGGCGGGGACGCGGAGCAGCTCGCCCGGATGCCGCTCGAAGTCCGGCCGGGGGTCTGGCTGTTCGTCCCCGCGCCGGCGGTGCGCCGCGCGGCCTGACGGGTGTCCCGGCCCCGCCCCCGGGCCCCCGGCGGTCCGGGGGCCCGTACGCGGTTACGCCGGGCGGGGCTCCGGGACGGCGGCGGCGGCCCGCGGGGGCGCGGCGGCGCGGACGACCGGCTGCCGGCTGCGGAGCATCCGGCGCCAGTGTTCGGCGCTGTAGTCGGCGGGCTCCGTGGTGGCCATGAAGTCGCGCAGTACGGACTGGAACCGCTGCGGATCCGTACGGAACGGGAAGTGGCCGGCGTCCTCGAAGATCTCCAGCCGGCTGCCGGGCATCGACACGTGCCCGAGGCCGGCGTGCAGCGCCGGTACCACCTGGTCCCTGCCGCCCCACACCAGCATGGTCGGCATCCCCTGCGCGAGATAGCAGCGGTCGAGCATCGTGCCCACCTGCCCCCGCCAGTCGACCACCGCGCGCAGCGTCCGGACGAAGGCGCTGCGGGAGGTTCCGTCGGGCAGCGCGTCCACCACCCGCAGCAGGTCGGGCGCGTCCACACCGAGACCGGTGTCGAGGAACTGCAGGGCGCGCACCGCCATGCCCAGCTGCCACCGCATGGTGGGCAGCCGCAGGGCCATGAGCAGCAGTTCCGCGCCCGGCAGCGAGGCGGCGCGCAGGACCGGGGTCACCTGGCGGCTGATGCCGCCGGTGCCGACCAGTACGAGCCGTTCGCAGCGTTCGGGGAACTGGTAGGCGAACTGCATCGCCACCGCGCCGCCGAACGAGTGCCCCACCAGGGTGACCTTCTCGACGCCGAGCACGCCGAGCAGGTCGCGCATGCCGTTGGCGTACGCGGGGAGGGAGTAGTCGGCGCGGGGCTTGTCGGACGCGCCGTGACCGAGCAGGTCCGGGGCGATGACCCGGTAGTCGCCGGCGAGGCCCGGCATGATGTCGCGCCAGGTGTCGGAGGAGTCCCCGATGCCGTGGATCAGCAGGATCGCTTTGCCCTTGCCGGCCATCCGGAAGGCGCGCCGGTAGCCGTGGACGGTGCGGTGGCGGAGCTTGATCCCGGCGCCGGCGCCCTGCCGGCCGGGGGCGGTGCCGTTGGACGAGGTCACGGCGGTCAGGCCCCCTTGTGCGCGTGGCGGCGTTCGCCCGGCTTCCCGGCCAGGGGCCGCGGCGGCTGGACGGGACGGTGGTGGACGGAGGTCAGGTCGCTCTCGGTGACACCCAGCGAGGCGAGGCTCTGCCAGGCGCGTACCGGGGTGACCGAGGTCCTGAATGCGGGTTTGGCGCTCATGACGGCCTCTCACTGAGTGAGGTACGGGGCTTCGGCAGGAACCGGTTGCGGCGTGTGAACCGCAGCCGCAGCAAGGAGGAGAACAACCAGCGCCGCATCGCGCCCAGATGCGCGGGGGAGCCGTGCACGTCGTCGAAGGTCTTGAAGCGCACGTCGGCGAGGGAGCGGTGCAGCAGGGCCTGGTCCCGGGCCGGGATGATCTCGTCGCGGCTGCTGGCGACGTACCGGACGGGGATCCGTACGCCGTTCAGCCGCTCGGGAGTGAGGGCGAACTCCGCCAGTACGGACCGCAGTTCGCCTTCGTCGGCGGAGCCGGTCAGCCGGCGCAGCGTCTCGACGGTGATGCCCGGCACGCGCGGCCACCAGGCTTCGTCGGTGAAGAAGTCGGCCACCGGGGCGCCCACCGTGAGGACGCTGCGGATGCGCGGGTCCTCGGCGGCGGCCCGCAGGGCGAGGTGGCCGCTGAAGCTGAGCGCCAGCATGGAGGTGTCGGTGACCCGGGCCCGGCCCTCCAGCCGGTCCATCAGGAAGGACAGCGTGCGCCAGGACTCGGGACCGTAGGTGAACGTGTTCTCGCCGACGCCGGGCAGCTCGGCGACGACGGCCGCGAAACCCAGCTTGCGGAACAGGGGCAGCAGCGGCGCCCACTGTTCCTTGACGCTGACGATGCCGCCCATGACGACCAGCAGCGGCCGCCCCCTGTCCAGCCCGGAGGCCCAGCAGACGACCGTCCCCTCGGGGTGGCCGAACTCCAGCCGCTCGATGCCGCCCTGCCGGAGCCGCCACTGGTCGAAGGCGTCGACGCAGAGCCGCTGCGCCAGGGCACGGTCCTCGTCGGCGGGGTGGGGGAACCGTGCGAGCGCGTAGTGGCGGCAGGCGTCCAGGAGGTCGCCGCGGGTCGCGGCGGCGCGGCCGGCGGCCGTCCACACGGCGGCCCAGGAGCGGGCGTCGCCGGGCGTGTCGTTGCCGATGCGCGCGAGGACCTCGGCGGTGTGTCCGGGGGACATGCCCTGGCCACCGGCGTGCAGCCGGGCGAATTGCTTGAGCTCTTCCAAGTGGTCCATGGGGTCCATGCCTCACCGTCCGGTCAGTGGATGGCGCCGTCGGGCCGGCGCAGACCGAAGCCGCATGCCCGGTCGACGGCGATGTGCGCGGTCCAGCCGAGCCCGGCGAGCAGCAGCGGCCGGGAGGCCGTCAGCACGCCGGCGGCCAGCAGGGCCGCCGCCAGGCGCGGGTCGTGCAGGGTGTTGTACGGGCCGACCGTGCCGGGCGGCAGCCGGCCGGGGCCCGTGGCCGGAGGGTCCGCCTTGCGGAGGAACACCAGGTCCGGGGCGACGAGCGCGGCCCAGAAGGGCAGGCCCACGGCGCCGCCGAGGGCGAATCCGGAGCCGAGTGCGGCGACGCCCACGGCCGCGCTGAGCGCGCGCCCCGCCGGGGTCCGCCAGGTCCATCGGTCGGCCGGTTCACCGGACGGCACGGGCCGGGGGGAGGGCGCCTGCGGTACGGAGGTCCGGAGAACGGCGGACATGAGGTCTCCTGCGGACATGAGGTCTCCTCTCGCTGTGCGGCTGCGAGTGTGCGGTCGCGGGGTGTGCGGCCAGTCTTCCGGCGGCCCCTTGAGCCCCGCTTGCACGGGCCGGGAGCCGGGACCCGGCCGTCACCACCACCCACCACCCACCACCACCCACCACCATTCACCACCACTCGCCGACCGCGGAATCCTGCGGTTCGTCCTCGCCGAGCACCTCCGCGAGCGCGTCGACGATGCCCGGGTCGAGCGCCGTCCCGGCCATGGTGTCGTCCGTACCGCCGAAGCCCGCGTCTCCCAGGGCCACGCTGACCGTGTACCGGTCGTCGACGGAGTAGGTCTGGAAGGTCCATTCGCGGCCCGTGCCGGTGATCCCGTTCGGGCCGAGGACCTCCACGGACTCGCCGTCGGGCCGGAAGCCGAAGTCGGTGAAGCGGAACTGCATGCCGAGCCCGATCGCCTTGCTGTACGCCTCCTTCAGCGTCCACAGCCGGACGAGCGCGGGGTTGCGTTCTTCCACCGGCATGCCCTCGATCTGCTCCACCTCCAGCGGGGTGCACAGGTGGCGGCCGAGCCCGGGACCGTACAGCGCCCGGTCGCTGCGTTCCGCGTCGACACCGATCACCCCGCCGGTGGCGAGTCCGACGAGGAGCAGGTCGTCGGTGTGGCTGAGACTGATGTGCACGCCGTCGTACCCCCGCAGATAGGGCCGGCCGGTGGGCATGTAGCCCAGCTCCACGGACTGCGGCGGGACGTGCAGCGCGGCGGCCGCGGCGAACTTGAGCAGCACCCGTGAGGAGGCGAACCGGGTCCGTACGTCCGGGTGCGTCAGCTCCAGGAAGCGGGCCCAGTCGCGGCCCAGGAGCGTGCGCAGCCGCGGGCCTCCGGCCCGTTCGGGGCGCCAGTCGTCCAGCCGGGCGTAGAGCACCGCGCTCGCGTGCCGTTCCAGGTCAGCCCGTACGCTGCCCCAGTCCCCGCCGGGCCCCGAGATCGCGATCGGCTTTCCCAGGGTCCGGCCCAGGATCCTGTGCCCGGCAGCCGTCATCGAAAGCCTCCATGAGGTCGTGTACGTCGGTCAGCACATCCGCTGCCGCCGCGCCGTCGATCACCCGGTGGTCGAAGGTGAGGCCGAGCTTCATGACGGGGGCGCAGACGACACTGCCGTCGCGTACCACGGCCCGCTCCCTGATCCGTCCCGCGCACAGCGTGACGGCGGTGCCGCCGGCCGAGTGGAAACCGTCGACCGCGGTGTGTCCGAGCGAGCTGACCGAGACGGTGCCGAAGACTCCGGGACGTTCGCGCGGGTCGCGCAGCGCGGCCGCGAAGGCGGCCCGGCCGAGCGCGGCCGGCAGCCGTCCGAGCATCCGTACCCCCTTGAACTCGGGGAGTTCGGCGGTCCGTTCGCCCCGGTAGCGGTCGACGCGCTCCTGGATCTCCCGCAGGCCGGCGCTCTCCAGGCCGGGCACGAGCGCGGACAGCACGGTGCGCTCCCCCGCCACGGTCCGGTCGAGCGCCAGTTTCGCGGTGACGCCCTGGAACCGGACGATCCGCGGCGGGCGCAGCAGCGGGAGCCGCCCGGACGCCATCACGGCGTTCGCGTGCGGGTGCCGGTCGAGGACGCGGCCGGCCGAGTGCAGCAGGTAGCTGACGACGGAGTAGCGCTCGCCGCGGTCGCGGGCGGCGGCCCGGTGCTCCTGGATCCGCGTCATGTCGACCTCGGTGTCCAGGTGGACCGGGCGCTGGCCCGCCGCCCACTCCAGGAAGTACAGCGTGTGCCGGCGGCGCCGCTCGGTGACGGTGACGGCGCGGGTCCCGGCGGCCCCGGCCGCTCCGGCGGTGGTCACGGGGACACCGCCAGGTCGTAGATCTCCTTCAGGCTGCGGGCTTCGAGCACCTTGCCGACCGGAACCCTGCGGGCGGTGGCGAGCTCCAGTGCCGTGACCAGCTTGAGGAGGTAGAGGGAGTCCCAGTCGGGGAGTTCGTCGAAGTCCGCCGTCACCTGTCCGGGCTCCAGCGGCATGCCGATGTCGTCGCGGACGATGCGGGTGAAGTCGTCGAGGGTGAAACCGTCCAGGCTGCTGATGCTCATATCTTCTCCAGGGCGAAACCGGCTTTGATCCACTTGCTGGACTCCACCGCGACGGCGAGTGCCTTCTCCCCGCCGGACATCCGCTGGAGCAGCTTCTCGATCTGCAGGAAGGGCAGGGCGTTTCCGTTGTTGCCGGTGTCCGCGACGCAGGACACCTCGTGGGCGGTCGGCAGGCCGAGTTCCTCGGTGATCCGCCGCGTCATCCTGCCGGACAGCTGGGGCGGCAGGATGTAGTCCAACTGATCGGCGTCCCAGTCGAGTTCGCCGAGCATCTCCCACAGGATCTCGACGGCCATCACCGGTACGCCCTCCTCGATGGCCTTGTAGTCCTCCGTCAGCGCCTGCCGGTCGTCGTACCGGTCGGCGAGGCCGAACCACTCGATGACCTGGCCGGGTTTACGGCCGAGTCCGGTGAAGCGGTTGAGGATGTGCCGTACGGCGACCCGCTGGCCGACCGGTTCGGCGGTGAGCACGGCGGCGCCCGCGCCGTCGCCGAAGAGCACGAAGTTCACCAGGTCGCTGGGGGCGGCGCCGGACAGGTCGCGCTGGAGGTCCAGGTGCTTGCTGCAGACGTCGCCGCCGATGACCAGGCCGGTCCGGTACTGGCCGGAGGTGATCAGGGCCTGGGCGACACCGAGGGCCTGCACCGCGCCGGCGCAGCCGGACTGGAGCTGGAAGGTGGGCACCTGGTCGAGGCCGAGCTGGTCGGCGACGTGGTTGACGGTGGCGGGCATCAGGGTGTCGGGGGTCGCCGTGCCGAGCACGACGAACTCGATGTCGGACCGGTCGACGCCCGGTGCGTCGAGGGCGCGTCCGGCGGCCTGCGCGCACAGGTCGGCCAGCGACCAGCGGACCGTGCCGGTGGCCAGGTCGCGGGCGAAGTGCCGGGTCCTGGTGCCGATGAAGACCTCGATCCACTCCTCGTTGACGCCCAGCACCTTGGCGAGGGTGGCGTTGTCGACCGGGTCGCCGGGCAGGGCGGTGCCCACGGACGCGAGGTACGTGGTCGGGGCGGTGGAGGCATCCGACTGCTGGGTCATGCCGTCCTCTCTTCGTGGCCGGGTGCGGCGATGGCGCCGATTTCGTGCAGGTAGCTGATGAGGTCCCCGATCGAGGAGAGCCGGGGCAGCAGGTCCTGGACCGTCAGCGAGGCGAGGCCGGTGAGCCGTTCCTCCAGCCGGTTCTTGAGTTCCATGATCATTACGGAGTCGAAGCCGAGGTCCTCGTACAGGCGCGAGTGCGGGGCGAGTTCGGCCCCGGAGTAGCCCCCGACCTGCCCGACGGCTTCCAGGGCGGCGCGTGCGACCGGTCCGTCGGTCCTGCCGCGGCCCAGGTCGAGCACCGCGACGGCGGCCGACGGCAGGCCCGGTTCCGCCGCCTGCTCCCGTCCCTGTTCCCGGCCCGCGGACCGCTGCTGCGGCACCACCGCCGGGCCGGCGGTCTCCGCCGTCGCACCGCCGCGTACGGGATCGCGGGTCCAGTAGCGGTGCTCGTCGGAGAAGGCGTACGGCGCGAGCCGCTGCGGGACGCGTTCCTCCGGGGCGTACACGGCGTCCCACCGCGGGTCGGTGCCGCCGCGGTACAGCTCGGCGAGCGCCGTGGCCAGGTCCCGGCCGCCGGACTCGGTGCCCCGTACCGGAAGGACGTGGGCCGGGGCGGCCGTGGACGCCCTGCCGAGCAGGCGGACCATCCCGGAGAGCACCGGCTGCGGGCCGGCCTCCACCAGATGGGTCGCGCCGTCCTCCAGCAGCCGCGCGGCGGCGTCGGCGAACAGCACGGGGGCACCGACGTGTTCCACCCAGTACGCCGCGTCCATCGCCTCGCCGTCCAGGACCCGGCCGCGCACCGTCGAGTACACGGGCACCTCGGGGACGCCGCCGCCCACCTCCGTGGCGATCAGCGCGAAGCGGTCGAGCATCGGCCGCATCAGGGGCGAGTGGAAGGCGTGCGACACCTGGAGCCGCCGGGTGCGGACGTCCTCGGCCTGGAGGCCGCTCTCGATGCGCGCCAGCGCGGCGAGGTCGCCGGACAGGACCGTCGCCTGCGGCCCGTTCACCGCGGCGACGCCCACCAGCGGCTCCGCCGCCACCCGTTCCCGCAGGCTGTCGGCCGGGGCCCGCACGGACATCATGCCGCCGCCCTCGGGGAGCTCCTGCATCAGCTCTCCCCTGGCCGCGATCAGCCGGGCCGCCCCCTCCAGCGGGAGCGCGCCCGCCAGGCAGGCCGCCGCGTACTCGCCGACACTGTGCCCGAGCAGCAGGGCGGGGCGTACGCCGAGCTCCGCGAGGGTGCGCCCGAGCGCGTACCCGACCGCGAACAGGGCGGGCTGGGTCCACCGGGTGCGGTGCACCGCCTCGTCGCCGCCCAGGATCAGATCGCGTACGGACCGCCCGGTGTGCGGGAGCAGCGCCGCGTCGGCCTCGTCGAGGAAAGCGCGGTAGAGCGCCGAGTCCCGGTAGAGCCCGGCCGTCATCGCGGGGTACTGCGAGCCCTGGCCGGTGAAGAGGAAGGCGGTGCGCGGCCGGCCTGCGGGGAGGCCGGTGAGCCGGGCCAGCAGGTCGGGGTCGGCCACGGCCTCCCGCAGCCCGGCGACGAGCTCCGCGGTGTCGGACGCGGCCACCGCGAACCGGTAGCGGTGCCCGGACTTGACGTGGTTGCTGGTCCAGCTCAGGGCGCCCACCGGCACCCGGCGGGCCGCCGCGGTGTCCGCCTGGGCGAGCAGGTTGCGGCGCAGGGCGTCCGCCGTGGGAGCGGTGACCGTGAAGACGGCGGAGCCGATGCCACCGGGCACGGCGGCCGGGCGCGGCCGCGGGCGGGCGGCGTGCGGGGGCGCGGACTCCAGTACGGCGTGGGCGTTGGTGCCGCCCATGCCGAAGCTGCTGAGTCCGGCGACCGAGGGGGTGGCGGGCAGCCGCAGCGGGGCCTTGAGCAGCCGCAGCCCGTGCTCGCGCAGCTTCAGCCCGGAGTTCTCCTTGGCCGCGAAGCGGCTGGCGGGCACGGTGCGGTGGTGCAGCGCGAGGGCGACCTTGATCATGCCGGCGATGCCGGCCGCGCCCTCGGTGTGGCCGAGGTTGCCCTTCACCGAACCGAGGGCCATGGGCTTGCCGTCGCGGCCGCCGTGGTGGTGGCCGAGCGCCTTGACCTCCATCATGTCGCCGAGGACCGTGCCGGTGCCGTGCGCCTCGGTGAACACGACCTCGGACGCCTCGACGCCGGCCCTGCGGTACGCGGCGCCCAGCACGTCCTGCTGGGCCCAGCGGTTGGGCGCGGTGATGCCGTTGCTGCGCCCGTCCTGGTTGACGGCGGTGCCGCGGATCACGGCGTACACCCGCTGTCCGTCGGCGACCGCGTCCGCGAGCCTGCGGAGCACCACGACGCCCACGCCCTCGCCGCGGCCGATGCCGTTGGCGTCGGCGCTGAACGGCTTGCAGCGGCCGTCGGGCGCCGACAGGCCGGCCTGGGTGTAGAAGATCGACAGGGCCGGGGTGAGGGCGACGTTGACGCCGCCCGCGATCACCGTGTCGCACTCCCCGGACAGCAGGGCGTTCGACGCCAGGTGCACGGCGACCAGCGAGGAGGAGCAGGCCGTGTCGACGGCGAGGCTGGGACCCTTGAGGTCGAGGTGGTACGAGATCCGGTTGGCCGTCATGCAGTAGCCGTTGCCGGAGCCGGCCTGGGCGGTGACCTTCGCGTAGTCGGTCAGGTGCAGCTGCGCCCATTCGTTGCCCATGATGCCGACGAAGACGCCGGTGGGGGATCCCGCGAGCCGCTGCGGCGCGATCCCCGCGTCCTCCACGGCGCGCCAGGCGCTCTGCAGCAGCAGCCGCTGCTGCGGGTCCATGGCCGCGGCCTCCCGCGGCGAGATGGTGAAGAACTCGTTGTCGAAGGCGTCCGGGTCGGTGATGAAACCGCCCTCGGTGGTGTTGGTGCGCCCCTCCGAGCCCGCGGTGGAGTGGAACTCCCTGGCGTCCCAGCGCTGCCGGGGCACCTCCCCCACGCCGTCTCCCGAGCGCATCAGCAGGTCCCAGTAGGCGCCCGTGTCGGGCGCGCCCGGGAACCTGCAGTCGATGCCGACGATGGCGATCGGTTCCATCAGGCCGCGCCGCCCTTCGCGGCGGCGCCGGCGGCTTCGGCGGCGAACTCCTTGATCAGGTGGTCCGCGAGTGCCTGGACGGTCGGGTAGTCCCAGGCGGCGGTGGGCTCCAGCACGAAGTCGAAGTCCTCCTCGATGTCGCCGCACAGGCTGAGGGAGGCCACCGAGTCGAGTCCGTACTCGGCCAGGGGCACGGCCGGGTCGATCTCGGCGGGCCGGCGCTTGAGGTAGAGGGCGATGCGCTCGGCCAGCCACGTGGTCAGCGACTCGGTGGTGTGTCCGGTGGTCGGAACGGGCATGGGGCACTCCTCGGCGAGGGTCGGTCGGCGGTGATGACTGATGAGCTGCTACCGGGTTCAGCCGGCCAGCGGCGTGTCGTACAGGTCGTAGCTGCTGCGCCGGTGGAACCTGCGCAGCACTTCCTCGTGCACCCGGGCGTCGGCGGACCCCGGAAGGTCGGGCGGCTGCTGGCCGAGCCTGCGGGCCAGCCGGTGCAGGGCGGCGGCGAGCCAGGCCGGGTCGGCGAGGAACGGGTCGTCCCCGCCGGCGGCCTGGCGCCACACACCGATCACGGACGCGGCGGCGAGCAGCACCGCGTAGCGGTCCGCCAGGGCGAAGGTGGCGGGGCTGGCGAGCGCGGTGCGGTTCTCGGGCGCGAGCGTGAGGCTCGCCTCCTGGAGCTGCCGCAGCTCGTCCATCATCTTCAGCGCGAGGCCGTGCACGGCCCGCTCCTCCGGTGAACCGCTGGGCAGTTCGTCCACGGCGGCGACCAGGGAGGCGCTCAGCCCGTCCCGGCCGCTGGCCAGGGTGAGCCGGTCGAACGGGATGTCCGGCAGGTCCCCGCGCGGCTGGAACAGCGCGTCCGGCGCGGGGTCCCCGGAGAACCAGGCGCGCCGGGCGAGCCGGGACAGCTGCGGGATGATCGTGGCCTGGCAGGCCGCCGAGCCCGCGTGGCCGAGGCTGAGCACCGGCAGGTCGCGCAGGTGCTTCTGGAAGATGCCGAACTCGCCCTCGCGGACGTAGAAGCGGGCTCCCAGCACGATCGACAGCTCGTGCATGGCGTCGTTGAGCACCTTCGGCACCAGGTACTTGGTGGCGGCGGCGTACACGCTCGTCTCCTCGGGCAGCAGGTGCACGGCCCGGGTGGCGGCCAGCGAGAGGCTGTCGCAGATCAGCAGGTCCAGGAAGGCCCCGGACAGGGTCGCCCTGGCGTGCGGGATCTCCATCACGGACTTGCGGTACAGCTGCCGGCCGAGCGCGAACCGCACGACGGTGCGCAGGCTGGTGTCGGCCGCGCCGAGCGCCATTCCCGGCACCGCGCTGCGGGTGATCTGGAAGGCCTTCAGGGCGAGTTCGACGCCCTTGCCGGTCTCCCCGACGAGCGCGGACGCGGGGACCGGGGTGTCCGTGAAGTCGAGCCCCGACAGATGGCAGCCCCGGACCCCGACGGCGCCGTACCGGGGCAGCACCCGGTAGCTGTCCGTGTCGAGCCCGGCCCGTTCGGCGAGGAACACCGAGTGGCTGCGGCTGCCGGGGGCCGGGCTGGTGCGGCTGAACAGCACCCAGGCGCCGGCCCGGTCGGCGTTGTTGATGACCTGCTTGGCGCCGTTGAGCAGGTAGCTCCCGTCCGGCGCCGGCCTGGCCTCGAACTCGTTGCGTACGAAGTCGTTGCCGTGCGCCAGCTCGTGGTACGCCACCGAGACCTTGCCGCCGTCGAGCATCAGCCGGGCGAGCCGCTCGCGCTGCGCCTCGGTGCCGGCGGTCCACACGTTGACGCCGGCCATGAACGAGGTGACGCCGTAGCCGAGGCCCAGGCTCACGTCCCGGCGGAACACCTGGCGCATCACCCGTACCAGGGTGTCGATCCGCTCCAGCCGGCCGCCGTGGGCGCGCGGCACGAAGTCCGCGTTGAGCACCAGTTCGTCGAGGATGCGCTCACCGGGCCCGGAGATCTCCGCGGCCTCGTCGGCTTCCAGCAGACGGGTGTACGACACCTCGTTGCTCTCGTCCGTCGGGTCGCCCAGGCGTTCCTCCAGCTCGGCGATGCGTGCGCGGACGCGCGCCTCTTGGGGCGCGGTGGCGATCAGCATGTCGTCCTCTCACTCTCACCGGCCGTGGCACCGGCTGTCTCGGGGCGGGGCGCCTCGGGCTCCCCCTGCGGCAGCAGGGAGAACAGCCGGCCGGAATGCCGGGCGGCACGCAGTTCGGCGAGCATCGCCCCGGGCGTTTCGGACCCGGCAACGCCCGGCTCGCCCAGCCGGGCGAGCAGCCGGTCGAGGACGGCCCGCAGCCACAGCCCGTCGCGCCACAGCCGTCCGGCGGGGCCGTCGGCGGCGGCGTCCGCGCTGTGGACCCACAGGCCGAGGCAGACCGCGCCGGCGTAGCACAGGGTGTAGCGGCGGGCGGTCTCGAAGGCTTCGGGCGGTACGTCGGTGAGGACGTTCTGGTGGGCCTCCATCTCGGCGTGCACCGCGGTGGTGACGGCGAGCATGCGCTCGGCCGCGCCGGCGAGGGGGCCCAGTGCGGGGGTGTCGAGGGCCCGCCGGCGCACCTCGTCGACGGACGCGGCCAGGCCGGCCAGGACTCCGCTGCCGCGGCGTGCGACGAGCGACAGCTTCGACGGGTCGAGCGGTGGCAGCGGCGCGGTCAGGTCGCAGGCGGCGGCCGCGCCCTCGGCGTCCCCGGTGCCGCGGGCGAAGCCGCGTACCAGCGAACGGAACTGGTTGATCAGGGAGTTGAGGTTGACCAGCGTGTTCCCGTCGAAGAGACCGACGATGCGGTGGTCGCGCTCGACCTTCTGGAACCTGCCGCCGGCGTACACACCCGTGAGGAAGGCGCGGGCCCCCAGCAGCCGGGTCAGGTCCGCGAGGACCGTCTCGGTGCCGGTGGGCAGCAGGTACTTGGTGACGGCGGCGGTGACGCCGAGCTCCGCGGTCTGCGTGTGGACCGCGCGGGACGCGAACAGGGCGAGTGCCTCGTGCAGCAGCACGTCGGTGGCGGCCGTGGCGAGGACGTGCCGGGCCTGCGGCAGGTCGATCAGGCGCCGCCCGTACAGCTCGCGCTGTTCGGCGAAGTCCAGGGCGAGGCGCAGCCCGTGGTCACCGGCGCCGAGCGAGAGCGACGCGCACATCGTGCGGGTGAGTTGCAGCGCCTTGAGCACGGTCTCGATGCCGCCGCCCTCGGTGCCGACCAGGGCCTCGCGGGGCACCCGGGCGCCGTCGAAGGCGATGCCGGAGATGTCGGCGCCGCGGATGCCGTGCGTGCGCACCTTGGGCAGGTGGCGG
The DNA here is from genome assembly GCF_039533765.1 of Streptomyces enissocaesilis. Lineage (NCBI taxonomy): Bacteria > Bacillati > Actinomycetota > Actinomycetes > Kitasatosporales > Streptomycetaceae > Streptomyces > Streptomyces enissocaesilis. The sequence continues at coordinate 16,572 of NZ_BAAAUD010000025.1, forward strand.
TAGGCGGCCTCGTCCGCTTCGCGCTTGTCGACCAGCAGGATGCTGAAGCCGCGCGGTCCGCCGGCCGGGTCGGTGCGTGTGAGGAGGGAGAGCACGGAGCCCCGGGTGGCGTTGTTGATCAGCCACTTCTCGCCGCTCACCAGCCAGCCGCCGTCCGGCGCCGTCTCCTTCTCCCCCCGCACCTCGCCGGCGAGCAGGTCGCTGCCGTGGGTGCGTTCGGTGAGGCCGAGGGAGACCGGGACGCCGGCCCTGATGTCGGCGCCGAGCCGCTCGGCCTGCCCGGCGGTGCCCGCGACCCAGACGCAGACCCCGCCGAGGTACGTCTTGCCGTGCCCGATGGCGGCGGTGAGGTCGCGCCGGGCCACGACGCGCAGGAGCTGGAGCAGCTGCTCGTAGTCGCTCAGCCGTCCGCCGTACTGGACCGGAACGTAGTAGCCGGAAAGCCCCCACTCCTCCAGACGGCGGCAGATGTCGGCGGGGAACTCCTCCTTCTCGTCGAGTTCGGCGCAGCGCGCGTGGGAGAAGACGGTCCGCGGGTCGTCCGGGTCCCCGAGGAAGCGGTCGAGTTCTCCGGCCAGCTTGTACGGCGGATGCTCCATGTCAGGCCACCGGTTCCAGGGGGCGCTCGGTGGCGTCCGCGACGAGCTCGCGCACGGCGGGCTCCAGCACCTCGTACAGCGGGGTGATCTGCCCCTTGAGGAAGAGCTTGCGCATCAGGGTGCGCTGGATCTTGCCGCTGGTCGTCTTGCGGATGGTGCCGGGGCGGACGAGCAGCACGTTGCCGGCGGGGATGTTGAACTCCTTGCCGATCAGCCGCTGCACGTCGGTGGCGAGGGTGCGCAGGTCGGTGGTGACGGAGCTGGTCCGCACCTCCTGGAGGACCACGAGGTGCTCCTGGTCGGTCTCGACGGCGAACACGGCGCCGGAACCGACACCGAGGGCCTTGTCGGTGCCCTGCACGGCGCGTTCGAGGTCCTGCGGGTAGAGGTTCCTCCCGGCGAAGATGACCATCTCCTTGAGCCGTCCGGTGACGTAGAGGTGGCCGTCCTCCAGGGCGCCCATGTCACCGGTGCGCAGCCAGCCGCCCGCGTCGTGGCCGCCCCTGCCGTCGGCGATGGCGGCGTCGAAGATCTCCTGGTTGGTGAGCGGGCGCTTCCAGTAGCCGGCGGCGACGCTGTCGCCCTTGACCCAGATCTCGCCGACGCACCCCTCGGGCCGCTCCTGGTGGCTCTCGGGGTCGACGATGCGTACGTCGAAGTCCTTGAAGACACCGCTGCTGACGAGGGTGCGGGTCGGCTCGTCCTCCCGCGGGTCGGCGAACTCGCCGCGCTCCAGGGCCTGTGCGTCGACACCGAGGACGACGGGGCAGGTGCCCCGCGGGGTGCCGGAGATCAGCAGCGTGGTCTCGGCCATGCCGTAGCAGGGGAAGAACGTCTCGGGGCGGAACCCGGCGGGCGCGAAACGTTCGCTGAAGGCCCGGATCGTCTCGGCCCTGATCGGCTCGGCGCCGTTGCAGGCCGCCTGCCAGCTGGAGAGGTCGAGCGTGGCGAGCTGCTCGTCGGTGACGCGGCGCAGGCACAGGTCGTACGCGAAGTTGGGGCCGCCGCCGATCGTGACCTTGTAGTCGCCGATCATCTTCAGCCAGCGGTGCGGCCGCTTCAGGAACGAGACGGGGGCCATCATCACGCCGGAGCCGCCGAGGAAGAGGGGCTGGAGGATGTGCCCGATCAGGCCCATGTCGTGGTAGAAGGGCAGCCATCCGCCGTAGCGGGAGGCGGAGTCCGAGCCGACGGAGCGCTGGATCGCCGCCTCGTTGGCGAGCAGGTTGTGGTGCGAGACCATCACGCCCTTGGGCTCGCTGGTCGAGCCCGAGGTGTACTGGAGGAACGCCAGGTTCTCCGGGGTGAGCGACGGTTCCGTCCAGGCGCTCGCGTCACCGTGGCCGGGGCTGTCGGTGGCGAGGCAGAGGACGTCCGTCATGCCCTCGGCCGCCAGCCACGCGCCGATCTCCGGCGCGTTGCCCGAGTCGGTGAGCACGGCGCGCGCCTGGGCGTCGCGCAGGATGCCGGAGACACGGGTGAAGTGCTGGCCCTGCTCGGTGGGGAGCGGGGCGGGTACGGCCACGGCTCCGGCGTACAGGCAGCCGACGAACGCCTTGATGAACTCCAGGCCCGAGGGGTAGAGCAGCAGCACCTGGCGGCCGGACGCTCCGTGCTCCTGGAGCCAGGAGCCGATGCGCCGCGCCTCCAGGTCGAGTTCGGCGTACGTCAAGTGCTGCGGCGTCGAGCCCTTGGCGTCGTCCGGGAGAAATATGAAGGCGTCCTCCGCGCCGAGCGCGGTCGTGCGCGCCAGAACCAGTTCCGTAAAGGTTCGGAAGCTTGTCAACGTCTTTCCCTGACCTCTCCGCGATCCGCTGGCGTAGCGCCGGCGAGGGGTTTTCGGACAGTGCGATGCTCCGCCGGGGCGCTAAGGGGACGCTTGTGCGAGATCAAGGCCCCCTGGGGCAGCGGGACGGGAACGGCTAGCGTGAGGAACCGACCTGCCGGAAAGCGTCCCTTCGGGGCCGCGGAAGGAGCGCAGCGAAGTGCGCCGCATCTCGACCGACGTCCTGATCTCCGCCGAACCGGAGGAAGTGTGGTCCGTCCTCACGGACTTCGAGCGGTTCCCCGACTGGAACCCGTTCATCGTCGCGGCGGAAGGCCGGCTCGAGCCCGGCACCCGGCTGGACCTGAGGTTCCAGCAGGCCGGCGGGCGGCAGATGGCGATCCGGCCGACCGTGGTGGCCGTGGAGCCCGGCCGGCTGCTGCGCTGGCGCGGCTCGTTGTGGGTGCCCGGCATCTTCGACGGTGAGCACACGTTCGAACTCACACCCCGGGACGGCGGTACGCACCTGGTGCAGGCCGAGTCGTTCGGCGGGGTGCTGGTGCCCTTCACCCAGAGGGTGATCAGGGACACCGTGGGGCGCTTCACGGATCTGAACGAGGCTCTCAAGTCCCGCGTGGAGTCGGGGGTGTGGCGGCCCCGGCAGGTGTGACACCGGGCGGCCGGACGGCAGACACGCCTGGCGCCCGCCCCGGGGGATCGGGCGGGCGCCAGGACAATCGGAGGCCGCGCTCAGTGCGGCGGCGGAGCGTCCGGGAACGACACGTCGAGGGCGATGTGCCCGGGAAGGGGCGCGATCCCGGTCAGCGGGTGGCGGAATTCCAGTGCGCCGTCCGCCGACTGCGCGGTGGTCTCGAAGCCGAGTGAGGGGAAGAAGTCGCGGACCCGGTGGTTCTTGACGGTGGGGCGGTAGCTCGCGTACACGGCCGCCGCCCCGGTGTCGCGGGCATGCGCCAGCAGCGACGACAGCGTCGCCTGCTCGATGCCGCGGGCGAAGACCCGGCAGCTGAGCAGCATGTTGTCGACCCTGAGCCCGTCCGGCTCGCGGTGGGCGAACAGCGCGCCGACCACCCCGTTGTCACCGAAACGGTCCCGGGAGCGCACCGCGAGCACGAGGTGGTCCGGCGAGTCCAGCCGCTCGCGCACATCGGCCGGCTGGAGCCGCTGCGTGGTGAGGTTGAATTGGTTGGTGCGCAGGGTGATCTGGGCGACCCGGGTCAGCTCGTGGTCCCGTACCGGTGAGATCTCGACACGGACGTCCAGGGCCTGGAGGTACGCCGTCATCGACCCGGCGGTCTCCCGCAGCTCCTGCCGGCCGGCCTCCGAACGGTACTGACCGGCGCGCAGCCGGTCCTCCGGCGTCAGCTCCCGTACGTCGAACCAGCCGTCGGCCAGCAGCCGGTCGACGTGCAGCGCGGGCTCCTCGTCCAGCCGGACCACGGCCACCTCGGGCAGGTTCGCCGCCACCAGACCGCATTCGAAGGGCGAGTCGTCGGCGAAGACGAAGCTGTCCACGCCGAGATTGAGGCGGTCGGCGATGTCGCGGAGATTGCCGTCCTTGGGGTCCCAGTTGGCGTTGACCCTGGTGAAGTCCGTCTCGCGCAGCACCATGTCGGGGTGGTCGCGCAGCACGCCGAGGACCGGATCCCGGTCGTTCTTGCTGCACACGGCGAGCAGCACGCCCTGCGCCCCGATCTGCTTGACCGCGCGCTGGAACCTGCCGAAGGCCTCGCCCCGGTAGGTCGTGGCGGCCGCGATGCCGTCCGGTCCGTCGTCGCCCAGGATGCCGTCCCACAAGGTGTTGTCGAGGTCCACGACCAGGACCTTCTTGGCGCGGCCGCGCAGGGCCCGGCCGAGGTGGCCGATCTCCCGGGCGTACCGGCCGAGCAGCTCCTCGCCGAGGTGGACCTTGGCATAGGCGGCGAGCCTGCTGTCGCGCACCGGCCCGCTCTCCGCGACCAGCGGATCGAGGTCCACGACGTGCAGCCGGGCGTGCCGGTCCGCGAGCCGCAGCAGACCGGCGTTGAACTCGCGCCACCGTACGGAGAGTTCGCGGCGGGAGCGGTGATCGACCAGCTGGCGGGTGTGGCCGCTCAGCAGGGGCAGGGTGTTGAGCACCAGCGTTCCGCAGCCGTGCTCGGCGTACCGTCCGGCGAGCGTGTCCAGCAGCTCCAGTTTGGCGTCCAGGGCCGCGCGCAGGTCCTCCACCCGCCACGGCAGCGGGAGCTCGTCGAAGACCACCTGGGCGTCGAGGAGGCAGAGGGCGAGTTCGGTACCGGGGGCGTACAGCGGGCTCGTGGTGTCCTGGAGATCGCGCTGCCAGGAGTCGTAGTCGCCGTCGAGGGTACGCAGCGGGATGCCGTGCCGGGCGAACTCGGCGGTCAGCGGAGCCGTCAGCGCGTCGAGGACGCCGTGTCCGGTGACCGCGACGGTCGCCGGCGCGGTGCCCGGGTGCAGTTCCCGTACGGTCCCGGGCGCGAGACGGGCGAGCAGCCGGCCGGCGCGCGCCAGGTCCGCGAAGCCGGTGTCGGTCCCGGCGAGCTCGGCGAGCAGCGCGGGCACCGCCGGGTAGTCGGCGGCGAGCCGGCCCTCCTGGTGCATGGCGCGCAACCGGTCCAGGGGGCCGGCCCGCTCCACCGGGGTGGTCGTCACTGCTGAGGTCACGTTCGTCTTCTCCTGTCAGTGTCGGAGCAGCCACGCGATGCGGTCGAGGGAAGCGGCGTGGTAGGCCACCAGCAGTCCGGTGAGCACCAGGGCCGGGACACGGGCCCCCGCCGCGTAGAGGGCCGCCGCACCGCCGAAGAACACGGCGAGTTCGAGCAGCAGCCGCAGGGCGCCCGCGGTCGCGACGACGGCGTCGCCGGACCGTGAGGCGTCACCGGGGGTGGCGAACACACCCCAGGCCACGGCGGCCAGCAGCGGCAGCGCGACCACCGCCGCGTACCGCGTGGCGCCGGGGCTCACGCGCCAGGCCCAGTAGCCGAAGCAGGCCAGGGCCGTGAGTTCCAGCAGGAACCTCAGTCCGAGCATGGCCGGGTGGTAGCCGATTCCGAGACCCGTGTTCATCCGCGTCCTGCCTTTCTTGTCGGGCCGGCAGGGGATACCGGCCGCTGCGGGGCGGCAGCGCCACCGCCCCGCAGGTCACCAGGCAACCGGCAGCGCGGACACTCCGTGCACCAATCTTCCCGAGGGGCGCGGCAGTTCACTCTCCGGTACGGCAAGTCGCAGATCCGGGAAGCGGCGCAGCAGGGTGGCGACGGAGATCTGGAGCTCGGCCCGGGCCAGGCCGGAGCCGATGCAGTAGTGCGCGCCCTGGCCGAAGCTCAGGTGGGGGTTGATCTCGCGCGTCACGTCGAGGGTGTCCGCGTCGGTGAACTGGCCGCCGTCCCGGTTCGCCGACCCGAGGGAGGGCAGTACGGCGCTGCCCGCCGGGATGAGTACGCCGCTGAGCTCCACGTCCTCCACGGCGATCCGCAGCAGCGCCTCGTCGCCCGGCGGATACATGCGCAGCAGTTCCTCACCGGCCCGGCCGATCTTCTCCGGGTCGCTGCGGACGGCGGCCAGCTGCTCGGGGTGGGTGAGCAGCGCGAGCACGCTGTTGCCGATCTGGTTGACGGTGGTCTCGTGCCCGGCGACCAGCAGGCTGATGCCGAGGAAGATCAGCTCCTGTTCGTCCAGCCGCCCGTCCCCCGCGTCGTGGATGGACACCAGGGCGGACATCAGGTCGGTTCCGGGGCGCTTGCGCTTCTCGGCGACCAGCGCGGCCAGGTAGTCGCGCAGCGCGATCTGGGAGGCGAGCACCTCCTCCGCGGGCATCCCGGCGGTCGCCAGGAAGGCGGCGGACCAGCCGGCGAAGCGGTCGCGGTCCTCGAAGGGCACGCCGAGCAGTTCGCAGATCATGGTGACGGGCAGCGGGAAGGCGAGCGCCGGGATCAGGTCCGCGGGCGGTCCCGCTTCCTCCATGGCGTCCAGCAGGCGGTCGGTGTGCTCCTGGATGCGCGGGCGCAGTTCGTTGACGCGGCGGACGGTGAATTCGCGGGAGACCAGTTTGCGTACCCGGGTGTGCTCGGGCGGGTCCATGTTCAGCAGACTGCGGAAGTTCTGCGGGGCGGGCCCCAGCCGGGGCGCGCCGGGGCGGGTGGTCGCCTCGCGGCTGAAGCGCGGGTCGGACAGGACCGTCTTGACGTCCTCGTAGGTGGTGACCAGGTGAGCGAGGTCGCCGCTGGGCATGCGCACCTGGCCGACGGGGACACCGGCCCGCATCTTGGCGTAATGGGGGCAGGGTTCGAGCGCCGAGGGCCGCGTGAAGGGGTAGTCGGGAAGGGAGGCGTCGGGTGCGGGACCGCCGGACACCGGACAGCCGGACACCGCACTGCCGGTCGTCGGACTGCCGGGTCCGGCCGCGGGCCGGTCGAGTTGCTCGGTCATGAGTGCTGTCCTCCTGCGCGGGTGGGGGAACCGGGACGCGGGGCGAGGTCGAGGCGGATGCCGCCGTCGCGCACCGCCTGCTGGAGCTGGTAGTAGACGCCCGAAAGGATGCGGCGCCTGAGCAGAGGGCTGGCCGAGACCGTGCGGTAGGCGGTCCTGCGTACGGCCGCCGCCACCGGCGAGGTGAGCGCGAAGGCCCTCTCCTGGCGCAGTTGCAGGGCGCGGGCACGGGCGACCGCCGCCTCCCTCAGCCGCTGGAACTCCTTGGTGGCGCTGTCCAGCCGGGCGTCCGTACCGCTGCCGCCGAAGGCACCCGCGACGAGCGGGGCCAGCGTCACGGCGTCGATGATGGCGTGGTTGACGCCCTGGCCGAGGACCGGGGTCAGTGTGTGGGCGGCGTCCCCGATGAGCACCAGGCCCTGCCGCGACCAGTCCGGTACGACCGTGGTGAAGATGTCCAGCATCGAGGTGTCGGACCAGTCGGTGACGTGTTCGCGCACGCCGGGGCCCGCTTCGGGTGCCAGCTCGTCGATGCGGCGGTGCAGGGCGCCGATGCCCTCCTTGCGGAGCTCCCGCAGGCCGCCCTTGGGAATGTTGAAACCGATCCGCACCATGTCGGGCACGGTCGGGATGAACAGGCCGTGCCGGCTGCCGAGAATACGGACCCGGTAGGTGTGCAGGTCCCACTCCTGCGGCATGGGCGCCTTGAACCAGACGAAGTCGCGTTCGAGCGGGATCTTGGTGTACGGGAGTCCTGACATCTCCCGCACCTTGCTGAACCTGCCGTCGGCCGCCACGGTGAGGCCGGCCCGTATCTCTGTGGGCCCCTCGGGAAGCTGCCCGACGACTCCGGTCACCCGGGACCCTTCGGTGAGCAGCCGCACCGCTTTGGCCCGCCGCACCATGCGGAACGACGGCAGCGCCGACGCCTCCTCGGCGAGCGCGTTCAGCAGGGGCGGCTGCGGAAGCTCCATCGGGTAGCGGCAGGGCTGGTCGAAGCCGGAGAAGTCGGCGTCGAGCACGATGCGCCCCGCGTCGCCGATCTCCATCCGGCGGGTCTCCAGGGTGTCCGCCCGCACCTTGTCGAGGATGCCGAGTTCGCGCAGCAGCCATACGGAGTCGGGCGAGATGGACTCGCCACGGAACGAACGGTCGAAGTGCGCGCTCTGCTCGACCACGACGACCTCGATGCCGCGCCGCGCCAGTTCGAGCGCCAGCGTCAGTCCGGCGGGTCCGCCTCCGACGATGCACACCTGGGCGGACAGTGCCGCAGCCATGGCTTCCCCTTCCTGTTTCCTGCCGCTGGTGCTGATGGGCCCCACCCTGTACAGCCCTCCTAAAGGGCCGGTTGCACCCGGCGGGGGCCCGCCCGGGGGCGGGGAGCCCGGAGCCCCCGGGCGGGAGCCGGCCGCTACAGCGCCGCACAAGCCCCCACGCGCACGCTGTGGCGTGAATGCCAGAGCGCACGTGCACAGGACCGCTGTAACGACTAGTGGCTGCCGGCCCCCGGGCCGGCATGCGAGGAGACCTCATGAAGACCGAATCGGCTCGGGAGCCGCGCACCGCTCCCGCACGGACGGAAGCGGCCCCCTCCGTCGCCGTCCCGCCGGACCCGAGGCGCTGGTGGGTGCTCGGAGTCATCTCACTGGCCCAGTTCGTCATCGCCATCGACTCCTCCGTCGTCAACGTGATGGGGCCGCGCCTGAAGGAGTCCATCGGCCTGTCGACCACGGGCCTCCAGTGGGTCATGAACATCTACGTCCTTCTCTTCGGAGGGCTCCTGCTGCTCGGCGGGCGGCTGGCCGACGTCATCGGCCGCCGGCTGGTGTTCATGGGCGGACTCGTGCTGTTCACCCTGGCCTCGCTGGGCGCCGGATTCGCCGAGAGCGAGGGCGCGCTGCTCGCGGCGCGGGCGGCCCAGGGCATCGGTGCGGCAGCGCTGTCCCCCGCGTCCCTGTCCATCCTGGTGACGGTGTTCGCCGACCGGAAGGAGCGGGCGAAGGCGTTCGGGGTGTGGGGTGCGGTGATCGGCATCGGCGCCAGCGTGGGCACCATCCTGGGCGGCGCGATCGTCAACGCCGACTGGCGCTGGGCGTTCTGGATCAACGTGCCGGTCGGTCTGCTGATCGGCGCGGCGGCGGTGGCGCTGATCAAGGCGGCGAAGCCGCTCGGCGAGCGTCCTCCGAAGGACCTGGCCGGGGCGGTGACCGTGACCGGCGGCCTGCTGCTGCTGGTGTACGCCATCGTCACCACCAGCGAGCACGGCTGGTCGGACTGGCGCACCCTGGGCTCGTTCGGTGGGTCCGCCGTTCTGCTGGTCCTGTTCGTCGCGGTGGAGAAGAGGAGCGCGGCCCCGCTCGTACCCCTTCGGCTGTTCCGTTCCCGGTCGGTGGTGGCCGGCAGCCTCGGCGAGTTCCTGACGGCCGCGATGATGATGCCGATCTTCTTCCTGCTTCCGCTGTGGATGCAGGAGGTGCTCGGCTACAGCCCGCTGGAGACGGGGCTGGCGTACCTGCCGGTGAGCATCGCGCTGATGACACTCGCCCCCGTCGCCTCGCAGGTGATCGGCAGGACCGGTCCGCGGAACATGTACCTGGCCGGCACGGTGGCGTTCGCCGGCGTCCTCGCCCTGCTCATGGGCATGCCCGTGCACAGTGGTTACAGCGAGTTCCTGCTGCCGGTCACCGCCCTCTTCGGTGTGGGGCTGGTGCTCTGCCTCATCCCGACACCGATCGTCGGCACCTCCGAGGCGACGGACGCGGACGCGGGAACGACGTCCGCCCTCCTCAACGCGTCGACGCAGATCGGCGCCGCGTTCGGGATCGCGGTCTCGGTCACGGTGCTCAACAACCGGGTGGCGTCCGCGACGGTGGACGGCGCCGCCGCGGACGTCGCCCTGGTGGAGGGACTGCAGTCGGGGTTCACCGTGCTGGCCGTCTTCCTGGTGCTCTCCGTACTCACCGGGCTGTTCGGCTTCCGTGGTTCCGCTGCCCCCGCCCTGCCGGCCGAGAGCGGTAAGTGACGCCCCGTCACTACCGTTGTGCCCGTGTACGCGAAAGGGCCGGACCGTGAATCCCTCACGGTCCGGCCCTTCCGCACTTCCACGCCACCCGGTCACACGGCGACCGGCACCCTCGCGTACTGGCGCGTCAGCGAAGCGACTTCGCGCAGAAACGCGTCCTCGTGCGCCCGTACGAAGAAGTGCCCGCCCGGCATGGTCCGCACCTCGCAGCCGCGCCCGGCGTGCCGCCGCCAGGAGACCACCTCGGACACGCTCACCAGCCGGTCCCGCTTCCCCGCGAACAGGTGGAGCGGAACCCGCAGCGGGTCGGTGTCCGCAGCGGCCCTGTTCCCGGCGCACAGCAGCAGGTCGTCGCGGGCCACCGGCATCAGCGCCGCCAGGAAGTCGGGGTGCTTCAGCAGCACCTGCGGTATGCCGCCGAGGGCCGCCAGGCTCGCGACGAGGTCCTCGTCGCTCGCGTTCGGGTCGGCGATCTCCGGTGCGGGCAGGTGCGGGGCACGGTAGGCGCTGAGGACGAGGGCCTGCGGCAGGGGCGCGCCGCGCTGCTGCCGCCGCCAGGCCAGCGAGTAGGCGATCAGCGCGCCCATGCTGTGTCCGAAGAAGACGTGGGGGCTGTCAAGCTCCTCGTCGAGCTGCTCGTCCATGTCGTCGATGAGGGCGCCGAGTTCGGTGAACCGGGGTTCGTCCATGCGCCCTTCGCGTCCGGGCAGCTGGACCGGCATGACCCGTACGTGTGCGCCGTGCGCGTCGAGACTGCGCTGCCAGCGTCCGTACGCCGAGGCGCCGCCGCCCGCGTACGGAAAGCAGAACAGCCGCAGCTCCGTGCCCGAGGTGTCGTCGTGGGTCCTTGGGGACAGGTATCGCGTCATATCGCTCCGCCTCAGGTCCGTCCAGCGTGGGTGCGCCGGCCGGGGCCGCCGCACGGGTGGCCCCGGCGGCCGACCGGACGGAAGGAGCACGGCCCACGCCGGTGAAGAGCTGCGGGCGGTGCTGCCGCCCGACCGGGAGAACGCCGCGATCCACGGTGGAGCGGCTCCCGGCCGGCACACCCACCACAGTGCGGCCCGCTCCTAAAGGGCAGCAAAACTCGGCGAGGGCGCGTCGAGCAGCGGATCGGCCTCCAGGACGGCCCGGTGCAGGTCCTGCAGCCGCGGGGAGGGCTCCATGCCGAGCTCCCGGACACAGGACTCGCGCAGCCGCCGGAACACTTCGAGCGCCTGCCAGGACCTTCCGCAGCGGTGGAGCGCCAGCATCAGCAGCGCGTGCAGGTTCTCCTGGAGCGGCGACCGCTCGGCGAGCGCGACGAGCTCGCCCACCACCGCGGCGTGCCGGCCCAGGCGCAGGTCCGCGGAGATCCGGGCCTCCAGGGCGGCGCGCCTGGCCTCCTCCAGCCGCAGGGCCTCGGCCCGCAGTACCGGCCCGATCCGCACGTCGGCGAACACCGGGCCGCGCCACATCTCCAGCGCCCGCCCCAGCAGCCCGGCCGCCTCCGCGACCTCGTTCCTCCCCAGCGCCCCCAGCCCGCGCACGGCGAGCCGCTGGAAGGCGTCGGCCTCCACGGAGACGCCGGACATGTTCAGGGCGTAACCGATGTAGCCGCGGCTCAGCAGGTCCTTCGCCACGCGGCCCGGCTCCGGCGCCGCGGCGGCGGAGATCGCGCGGCGCAGCTGCTTGACGTACGTCTGCACCACACCCGCGGGGCCGCTCGGCGGGCTCTCGCCCCACAGTTCCTCGGTGAGCGTCGCCATGCTCACGTCGTGCCCCGCGTTCACCGCCAGCAGTGCCAGCATCTGCCGCGGCTTGGCCGCGCTGGGTACCACCGACGTGCCGTCGATACGTACGACGAGCGGCCCGAGAACTCCGATCTCCATACCTGCCCCCTTTCACCCGCACTGCCCTGCCAGGACAGTGACACGGACGGGCGGCGGAGCGACACCCATCCCCTCACGAGCCGGATGTGAATGCTGCGGCTCCCCGGCATGAATCCCTCACCCCCGGCGGATCCGCGCCCGTCGAGCTCCCGGCCGCCGGTACGCCGCCCCCGCGGCCGGCAGGCTCCGGGTCGCCCCGCCGCTGGTCACCGCCGCACGACTGGTCACCGGTGCAGGGGCCGCGACGTGTCCGTGAAGGTGTGCGGGGAAAGCGGCCGCCCCGCAAGCGGCCTCTTGTAATTCCCGGGAATTGGCCACAACCGGAGGACCGCCCGCTCCCTACCGTCAGTCGCGTCACCGGCGGACGACCACACCGGACATGACCACCGGCACCCAAACCGGCACGCCAAAGAAGGATCACAGCCATGGACAGCACAGCCGTCGGCCCCCGCACCCGCACCTCCACCCCCAACCGCACCCTGACCGTCACCGTCGACACCCGGCTGTCGGCGCTCGTTCCCGGCTATGTGCTCGGCCTGATCGCCCTGCCGGACATCGACGTCGTCGAGGACGCCCCGGCGGTGGCCGCGCGGCTCACCGCTGCCGAGGACAGCCTGCACGCCGAGCGGCTCACCAAGGCGGACGTCTCCGCGCTGCCGGCGATCGCCGCCTGGCGGGACGCCTACCGCGCCGTCGGCGTGAACCCCAACCGCTTCCCCTGCGCCGCCGAGTCGGTCCTGCGCAGGGTGGCCAAGGGGGACCGCCTCCCGCGGATCAACTCCCTCGTGGACCTCTGCAACGCCGTCTCCCTGGACAGCCGCCTCCCGGTGGCCTCGTGCGACGTGGGCGGCATCGAGGACGAGCTGCACGTCCGTCTCGCCCACGGCACCGAGACCTACCTCCCGCTCGGGGCGCCCGACGCCCCCGAGCGGCCCGAGCCGGGCGAGGTCGTCTACGCCGACGGCCGGGGGCGCGCGCACTCGCGGCGCTGGAACTGGCGGCAGGGAGACGTGGTCAAGACCGGCACCGGGCGGCGTCGGCTCCTGCTCACCGTGGAGTCGGCGCACGAGGGCGGCCGTGACGACGTCGAGCGGGCGCTCGGCCGGCTCACGGACGCGCTCGCCGGGCTCGGTGCCGGGGCGGGGCGCCCCCTGGTGCTCGACCGGTCCACGCCGTCGGGAGAGGTGTTCGCAGCCCCGTCGGCCGCGACGGTCCGCTGACCCCGCACACGGCACCGCGCGCGGCCCGTACGACTCACATCCGCGTCCTGCGTCCTGCGTCCTGCGTCCTGCGTCCCGCATCCCGCATCCCGCATCCCGCATGAGGACACCGCGCCCGTGCGCGCCGCGGATCAGGCCCCCGGCCACCGCGAAGAACCCCGGGTCCACGCCGGTTCATCCCGTTCGTCCGGCCGACGGCCCGTCGCCTCGCGCACCGCGTCGGCCAGCAGGGCGACCCCCTCGGTGATGCGGGGGGCGGGCAGGGCGGCGTACCCCATCAGGAACGTCGGTTCGGCCGGCGGGTCCTGGACGAAGTAGCCGGACGCGGGGTGGATCCGGACCCCGCGCCCGGCCGCCAGGCGGACGATCGTGTCCTCCGGAACGCCCCGCGCCCCGGTGAAGGTGACCAGGACGTGCAGGCCGGCCGCCTCGCCGGAGATGCGGACCTCGGCGCCGAAGTGTTCGTACAACGCCCCCAGGAGGCGGCTTCTGCGCTGCCGGTACAGGCGCGTCATGCGGCTGATGTGGCGGGCGTACGCACCGGTGGAGACGAAGTCGGCGAGCGCCTCCTGGGCCACCGTGGGCGTCAGCCGGTCGGTGATCCACTTGATGCCGAGGAAGGGCCGCACGAGGTGCGGCGGCAGTACCGCGTAGCCGATCCGCAGCGCGGGGAAGAGCGTCTTGCTGAAGCTGCCCACGTAGACGACGGTGTCCCGGTGGCGCTCGGCCGCGAGCGCGGGCAGCCGCTCGGCGGTGAACGTGAACTCGTTGTGGTAGTCGTCCTCCAGGACCGTCGCACCGTGCTCGTGTGCCCACTCCAGGAGCCCGCGCCGCCGCCCCTCGGACATGATGAACCCGGTCGGGAACTGGTGCGACGGCGTGACGTACACCAGCTTCACCCGCCCGGGATCGTGCCCCTGGGCCCGCACACAGGCGTCGATGTCGGCCACCCGCAGCCCCTCCTCGTCCACGGGGACCGGCACCACGGCCGCCTCGGAGCAGCCGAACACCTGGCGCAGCACGGTGTGGCTGGGGTCCTCGATCACCACCACGTCACCCGGCCCGACCAGCATCCGGACGAGGATGTCCAGGGCCTGGGTGGCGCCGCCGGTGACCATGATCCGGTCGGGGGGCGCGTCGAGGGCCCGGCTCTGCCGGACGAGGGCGGCGATCTCCCTACGCAGCGCCGGGGAGCCCTCGGCCGGACCGTAGCCGAGCGCGGCGGCGTCGGCGCGGCCGTACGCGTCGTGCAGGGACTGCCGCCAGCGGGCGACGGGGAACTCCGCGAGCGCCGGAGTGCCGTGCCGGAAGTCGAGTGCGGCGCCCGGGTGACGGGTGGGCGGCGGCTCCCAGGGCTGCCACAGCGCGTTGCCGCCGTCGGTGGCCCTGGGTGGCTGCGGGGCGAGCGCCGTGGGTGCCGTGGTGCGGGGCGGACGGGGCGGGCCGGCGCCCCCCGCGAGGCCGGCGACCCTGGTGCCGGAACCGCGCCGGGCCGCGAGGACCCCCTGGGCGCACAGGAGTTCGTACGCGCGGGTGACGACGGTCCTCGACACGTCGAGCTGCCGGGCGAGCTCGCGGGACGGGGGCACGGCCTCGCCCGGCCGCAGCCGGCCCGACCGCACCAGGGCGGTGACCTGGTCGCACACCTGCTGTTGCAGTGGTGTTCCGCAGTCCCGCTCCAAGGCGATGAGCAACTCCGAAGCCCCCACGTCCCTTCCTTCTCCCCCGCTTGTGCCTCGACCTCCCACCTCCGCCGAGTCTGCCACGGGGGCCGGCCCGGGAACTTGGCCTGCCGAGCGAAGTGATCTCCGAGAGGCCACAGTCGTGAACGGGCGGCGGAGGGAGCGGGGCGACGGAGGGAGCGGGGCGACGGAGGGAGCGGGGCGACGGAGGGAGCGGGCGACAACCGTTCCAGGACGTCCAGCCGGTCCGGTTGTCCGCGCTCGGATCCGTACACCGTGCGGGGACGGGATGCCCTCACATCCCACGAGTGCCGCACGCCCCGGTGGACCGGCAGCGGTGCCAACGGGGTCTCGTACAGGGCCTGCCCGACGATCCGGGCCGTACGTCGGGCGGTAGGGCGGCCAGACGGTTTCGGGTACGCGTCGACGGCCGGCGACGACCACGGGCCCGCCGAGGACCGCCAGGCCCATGAGAACCGTGGCGAAGACGGTCGCGCCGCCCGTCAGCCCCACCGCGTCACTGAGATGTCCCGCCGCCACCGGCGGAATGCCCGCGGGCCCATGGCCGCCGACGTTCAGAGCCGCGTCGGCCTCCGCCAGACGCCGCGGCGGAACGGCTGAGGCGACCAGGACCGGCACCGACGAGACCTGCACGCCGGACTCTTCGGGAAGGGCTTCGGAGAAGCGGAGCGGGAACCCTGGACTCGCACTCCCGCACAGGGCCACGTCCGGGACCAGAACGGGGACCACGAGCGGCAAGGAGGCCGACGCCCGACGGCGACGCCATATCCGGGAAAAGCAAAAGCCCCAGGTCACGGCGAGTGAGTCCTGAGGCTTCCACAGAGCCGCCTTCGGGATTCGAACCCGAGACCTACGCATTACGAGTGCGTTGCTCTGGCCAACTGAGCTAAGGCGGCGCCGCTGCCGACACCATGGTGCGATCAGCAGCGGGCACAAGTCTACACAGTTTCGAGGGGTGCTCCGCACAGCCCCGGGCGGGCCGCCTTCGCGCAGGTCAGAAGGGGTTGGAGGAGGGACGGAGGAGGGTCAGGAGCACTTCTTGGCGTTCTCGGGAGGCGTGCCCTCCAGGAGGTAGGTGTTGATCGCCGTGTCGATGCAGTCGCTGCCGCGGCCGTACGCCGTGTGGCCGTCGCCGTCGTACGTCAGGAGGGTGGCGGAGTCGAGCTGGCCGGCCAGGGACTTCGCCCACTTGTACGGGGTCGCCGGGTCGCGGGTGGTGCCGACCACGACGATCGGGGCGGCGCCCTTCGCCTCGATGCGGTGCGGGGTGCCGGTGGGCCCGGCCGGCCAGTACGTGCAGTTCAGGGAGGTCCACGCGAAGCCCTCGCCGAAGACCTGGGACGCCTTCTCGAAGGAGGGGAGCGCGGTGCGGACCTGGTCGGGGCCGGTGAAGGCCGGCGGGAGGTCCAGGCAGTTCACGGCGGCGTTGGCGTACATGAGGTTCGCGTAGCTGCCGTCCTCGGAGCGCTCGTAGTACGTGTCGGCCAGCGCGAGCAGGCCCGCGCCGTCGCCGCCCATCGCACGGGTGAGGCTCTCGCGCAGCTGTGGCCAGCCGGACTCGTCGTACATCGCGGCGATCACGCCCGTGGTCGCCAGGGACTCGGCGAGGGGGCGGCTCTCACCGGTGGGGACGGGCCGGGCGTCGAGCTCGTCGAAGAAGCCCTTCAGACGCTTGCCCGCCTCGTCCGGCGTCCCCGTGCCCAGCGGGCAGTCCTCGCGCTTGACGCAGTCCGCGGCGAAGGACTGGAAGGCGGTCTCGAAGCCGGCCGTCTGGTCGCGGTTCAGGTCGCGGGCGGACAGGGACGGGTCCATCGCGCCGTCGAGCACGAGGCGGCCGCTGCGGCCGGGGAAGAGCTCGGCGTACGTCGCGCCCAGGAAGGTGCCGTACGACGCCCCGACGTAGTTCAGCTTCTCGTCGCCCAGCACCTCCCGCAGGATGTCCATGTCGCGGGCCGAGTCGACGGTGGAGACGTGCGGCAGGATCTCGGCCGAGCGCTTCTCGCAGCCGGCCGCGAAGTTCTTGAAGGACGTGACCAGCTTGCCGGTCTCCCCCTGGTCGTCGGGGGTCTGGTCGACCTGGGTGTACGCGTCCATCTCCTTGCCCGTCAGGCACTCGACGGGCTCGCTGCGGGCCACGCCGCGCGGGTCGACGGCCACCATGTCGTACCGCGCGCGGACCGGCGCCGGGTATCCGACGGCCGCGTACGCCTGGACGTAGCCGATCGCGGAGCCGCCGGGGCCACCCGGATTGACCAGGAGGGAGCCGAGGCGCTTGCCGGGTCCGGTGGCCTTCTTCCGGGAGACGGCCAGCTCGATGTCGGACTTCTCCGGCTTCTCGTAGTCGAGGGGCGCCTTCATCGTGGCGCACTGGAAGCCGGGGACACCGCACTCGCGCCAGCTCAGCTTCTGCGCGTAGTACGGCTTGAGGGCGGCCGGGACCGCTTTCTGCGACGCGGAAGCCGAGGCACTGGGCGACGAACCTCCCGACGAGCATCCGGAGACGAGCAGCCCGGCGGTCACGAGGGCGGTGGCGGAGGTCCGGATCAAGTGCCTGGTGTCCATCCCCGGAGCGTAGTGCGGCGATGACGGATCGCGCGGGGAGCGGCTCGTACGAGTGAGCCGGTCACCCGCGGCGGCGGGGTCAGCCGTCCGGTCTGCGGCCCGACGGACCGGACGGCAGTACGAATGGCAGTACGAACGGCGGTCCGAAGACGGCACGGGCGGCACCCCGGCGACGGCACGGACGGCGGTACGGTCAGCCGGCGCGCAGCGCCACCGTCATCGCCTCCACCGCGAGCAGCGGCGCGACATTGCGGTCCAGGGCCCGGCGGCAGGCGATGATCGCCTCTATCCGGCGCAGGGTGCGCTCGGGGGTCGAGCTCTGCGCGACGCGGTCGAGGGAGTCCCGTACGTCCTCGTTGGCGAGGGCGACCCGCGAACCGAGCTGCAGGGCCAGTACGTCGCGGTAGAAGCCGGTCAGGTCGGTCAGCGCGAGGTCGAGGCTGTCCCGCTGCGTACGGGTCGAGCGGCGCTTCTGGCGGTCGGCCAGCTCCTTCATCGCGCCCGCGGTGCCGCGCGGCATCCGGCCGCCGGACGCCGCGCCGAGCGCCGCCTTCAGGTCGTCCGTCTCCTTGACGTCGACCTCCTCGGCGACCTGCTTGGCGTCCTCGCCCGCCGCGTCGACCAGCTCCTGGGCCGCCTTCAGGCAGCCGCCGATGTCGGCGACGCGCAGCGGGAGTCCGAGCACGACGGCGCGGCGGGCCCGTGCGCGCTCGTCGGTGGCGAGCCTGCGGGCCCGCCCGATGTGGCCCTGGGTGGCGCGCGCGGCGGTCGCGGCCGTCCCGGGGTCGATGCCGTCTCGCCGCACCAGGACGTCGGCGACGGCCTCCACGGACGGGGTGCTGAGCGTGAGGTGGCGGCAGCGGGAGCGGATGGTCGGGAGCACGTCCTCCAGGGACGGCGCGCACAGGAGCCAGACCGTACGGGGAGCGGGCTCCTCGATGGCCTTGAGCAGCACATTGCCCGCGCCCTCGGTGAGCCGGTCGGCGTCCTCCAGGACGATGACCTGCCACCGGCCGCCCGCCGGGGACAGCTGGGCCCGCCGGACGAGCTCGCGGGTGTCCTTCACGCCGATGGAGAGCTGGTCGGTACGGACGATCTCCACATCGGCGTGCGAGCCGACCAGGGACGTATGGCACCCGTCACAGAACCCGCAGCCCGGAGCCCCGCCCAGGGCCCGGTCCGGGCTGACGCACTGCAGGGCGGCGGCGAACGCGCGGGCGGCGGTGGACCGCCCGGAGCCCGGCGGCCCGGTGAAGAGCCAGGCGTGGGTCATCTTCGACGCGGCGGGAGCGAGGGTGGCCCCGGAGCGGTCGGCGACGGCGGTCACGAGCGCGTCGGCGTCACGGGCGGCGGCGGCCAGCTGCGTCCGGACCCGCGCCTGCCCTACCAGGTCGTCCCATACGGCCATGGTGCTACCGCCTTCGCCGTGCGCTTGCGTTCTCGTGAATCCCGACCGTCCCCATTGTGGCCGACCCCACTGACACCCCGGCCCCGGTCCCCGCCCGTCCGGCGTTCGGGGTCCGGGGCCGGGGCCCTGGCGGGAGGCTCAGCGGCGGCGGCCGCCCCGGCCCCGCCGGCCGCCGTCGTCCTCGTCGGCGTCCCGGCCGCCCAGCAGTTCGTCCGCCAGCGACGGCAGGTCGTCGAGCGGCGTCTCCTCCGCCCAGTCCGACCGGCGGCGCACACGCGCGGAGCCGCCCTGGCCCGCGCCCGTGTGGGCCGCGTCGGGATCGAGCCACGGCAGCTCGCGCGTACGGTCGTTGTCGTCGTCGCCGCGGCGGTCGTCGGGCTGTTCGTCCCGGAAGAACCCCGGCGGCACCCGGTCCGAAGGCTCGTCCCGTACGGGCGACAGCACCGCCGTCTCGTCCGCGGGTCCCGCGTCCCGCACCGGCGGCAGGACGGCGGTCTCGTCCATCGGCCTCACGTCCCGCACGGGCGGCAGCACAGCCGTCTCGTCCGCCGCGGGGTGAACCGGAGCGGCGGGACGGGCCGGAGCGGCGGGAGACGCCGCGGAGGGCGACGCGGAAGGCGCCGCATCCTCCTTGCGCAGGTCGATGCGCGGCCTCTCGACCGTCTGCGTCACCTCGTCGGGCCGGACGACCGGCGTGGGCACCGTCATCTCCGCGTCGGACGGCGGCTCGGCCGCGGCGGCGGCCATCGACGCCGCCGCGGAAGCCGCGGCCGCCGACTCCGCGAGCCGGCGCGCCTCCTCGGCCCGCAGCAGTGCCTCCTCGGCCCTGCGCTGCTTCTTCCGGCGGCGTTCCTCCGCCTCCGCCCGCAGCCGTGCCTCCTCCTCGGCCTGCCTGCGCAGCCGTTCCTGCTCGGCGGCCCGCGCCTTCTCCTCGGCCTCGCGGCGCAGCCGCTCCTCCTCCGCGAGCCGGCGCGCCTCCTCGGCCCGTCGCCGGGCCTCCTCCGCCTGCCGTTCGACCTCGCGCTGCCGCGCCTCCTCGAGCTCGCGGCGCTTGCGCTCCTCCTCCTCGGCGCGGAGCCTGGCGAGCTGTTCCTGCCGCTCGCGCTCCAGGCGCTCTTCCTCCGCCTTGCGCGCGGCCTCTTCCTCGGCCCTGCGGCGCGCCTCCTCCTCGGCGGCCTTCCGCGCGTCCTCCAGGGCCTTCACCTCGGCGTCGGAGAGCGGCAGCATCTGGTCGAGGCGGTGGCGTACGACCGTGGTGACCGACTCCGGGTCCTGGCCGGCGTCCACCACCAGGTAGCGGCCGGGATCGGCGGCGGCCAGCGTCAGGAAACCGTGGCGCACGCGCGCGTGGAACTCCGGAGGCTCCGACTCCAGCCGGTCCGGCGCCTCCGTGAACCGCTCGCGCGCCGTCTGGGGCGAGACGTCGAGCAGGACCGTCAGATGCGGTACGAGCCCGTCCGTCGCCCAGCGCGAGATACGGGCGATCTCGGTCGGCGACAGATCGCGGCCCGCGCCCTGGTAGGCCACGGACGAGTCGATGTACCGGTCGGTGATCACGACCGCGCCGCGCTCCAGCGCCGGGCGTACGACGGAATCGACGTGCTCGGCGCGGTCGGCGGCGTACAGCAGCGCCTCCGCGCGGTTCGACAGACCCGCGCTCGACACGTCCAGCAGGATCGACCGCAGCCGCTTGCCGATCGGCGTGGCACCGGGCTCGCGCGTGACGACGACCTCGTGGCCCTTGTTGCGGATCCACTCGGCGAGCGCCTCGACCTGGGTGGACTTGCCGGCCCCGTCGCCGCCCTCCATCGCGATGAAGAAACCGGTGGCGGCGGGTGCCTGGTCGGGCTCGCCGCCCTTGAGCGCCTCGCGCAGGTCGCGGCGGAGCGGAACGCCCTGCCGGTCGTCGGTCTTGGCGAGCACGATCGCGGCCACCGGCAGCAGCAGCGCGCCGACGAGCATCAGCGTGAAGGCGGCGCCGCCGTGGGCGAAGACGAAACTGCCGCCTGCCAGCCGGTGCGGGCCGATCGCGGCGGCGAGCACCGGGGCGAGGACCGCGCCGAGGGCCACATGGATCCGTACGACGGCGTGCAGGTGCTCCGTGGTGCGTCCCCGCCGGAACTCCTCGGCCTCCTGGTCGAGCAGCGTGTGCCCGGTGTTCGCGGCGACCCCGGCGCAGAAGCCGGCGAGCAGAGTGATCATGAGCACGGTCGCCGTGTCGGGCACCAGGCCCATGGCGAGCAGCGCGACGCCCGTGACGGCGATCGCGAGCGACAGCAGGCGGCGCCGGGACAGCGTGGGCAGCACCTTCCGCGCGCCGCGGATGCCGAGGGCGGTGCCGCCGGTCAGGGCCAGGAAGAGCAGGGCGAAGGTGACGGGACCGCCGCCGAGGTCCTTCGCGTGCAGTACGGCGACGGCCGCCGCGGCGGCGACGGCTCCGGCGACCGTGGCGCAGGCCACGACGAGGAGCCGGATCGCGCCCGTGCGTCCCTTGTCGAAGCCCGCGCCGGTCCTGGGCCGGCGCCAGCCTTCCAGGGGGGAGCGCGCGCGGGGCGTCTGCGCGTCGGGCAGCTCCAGGAAGTACAGCGTCGACACGGACGCGGCGAAGAGACCCGCGGCGACGTACGACCCGAGGGCCGCCTGGTGCTGCGAGAACCAGTCGATGCCGGAACCGAACAGATTGCCGACCAGCGTGGCCGCCAGCAGCACGGCGGCGGCCGCGGGAAGGGCGAGGAAGCTCGTACGCAGCGACAGCCGGTGCAGCGCGTCCAGGTGGTCCGGCAGCGGCCGCACGGACGCGCCCCCCGGCGGCGGCGCGGGCAGCAGCGCGGGGGCGGCGCTCTCCTTGGCGACCGCCCAGAAGCGTTCGGCGACGCCGGCGACGAAGACGGTGCTCAGGAGTACGGGCTGGGCCTTGTCCGGGGTCCAGTCGATCCACAGCGGTGCGACGACCAGCAGGGCGAGCCGCAGCCCGTCCGCCCCGATCATCGTCCAGCGCCGGTCGAGTGGTCCCGACGGCGCGGTCAACGTGGAGACCGGTCCCAGGAGGAGGGCTCCGAAGAGGAAGGTGGCAAGGATCCGAGCCCCGAACACCGCGGCGACCGCGAAGGCCGCGCCGCGATAACCACCGCCGAACGACCCTTGCGAAATCGCCGCCTGAAGCGACAGCAACAGCAGCACGAGAAGGGCGAGGGCGTCGCCGGTACTGCCGACGAGCTGTGCGCTCCACAACCGCCTGAGCGGAGGAAGGCGCAGCAGGGCTCGTACGGCTCGCTCGCGTGAGTCTGCGGCTAGTGCGTCGGAGCTGGGGCTCACGACCGTTGGCTGCTCGGCTCGCGTCATCCGCCCAGCCTATCCGGAGCCCACCACTCACCGGAGGCCCCGCCCGAACAAACGTCTGCTTCCGGGTTCCCGGCCGTCGGCATGGGGCGGCTCCCGGCGCCGGTCCGGCGCCGGGAGCCGCCCCACAGGCGGTCCTCCGACCGCCACCTGCCGAACGACCCGGCCGGCTGCCCGACCGGACCGCTCGGTGCCTCGTCTGCTCGTCTACTCGTCCGAAGCCGGCGCGCCCTGGGCCGCCGCCGTCTTCTTCGCCGCCGCTGCCGTCGTCTTCTTGGCCGTCGTCTTCTTGGCGGCCGCGGTCTTCGCCGTGGCCGTCTTCTTGGCGACGGTCTTCTTCGCCGTGGCCTTCTTCGCCGTGGCCTTCTTGGCCGGAGCCTTCTTGGCGGTCTTCTTCTTCGCCGGGCCCTTGGCACGCTTCTCGGCGAGGAGTTCGTAGCCCCGCTCCGGGGTGATCTCCTCCACGCTGTCGTCCGTCCGCAGCGTGGCGTTCGTCTCGCCGTCCGTGACGTACGGACCGAAGCGCCCGTCCTTCACGACCACCGGACGCTCGCTGACCGGGTCCGTGCCCAGTTCCTTGAGCGGCGGCTTGGCGGCCGCCCGGCCCCGCTGCTTGGGCTGGGCGTAGATCGCCAGCGCCTCGTCGAGCGTGATCGAGAAGAGCTGGTCCTCGGTCTCCAGGGAGCGCGAGTCCGTGCCCTTCTTGAGGTACGGGCCGTACCGGCCGTTCTGCGCGGTGATCTCGACGCCCTCGGCGTCCGTGCCGACGACGCGCGGCAGCGACATCAGCTTGAGCGCGTCCGCCAGCGTCACCGTGTCCAGGGCCATGGACTTGAAGAGCGAGGCCGTGCGCGGCTTGACCGCGTTCTTGCCCGTCTTCGGAGTGCCCTCGGGAAGGATCTCCGTGACGTACGGGCCGTACCGGCCGTCCTTGGCCACGATCTGGCGGCCCGTCTCCGGGTCGGCACCCAACTCGAAGTCGCCGCTCGGCTTGGCCAGCAGCTCCTCGGCGTACTCGACGGTCAGCTCGTCCGGCGCCATGTCGTCCGGCACGTCGGCACGCTGGTGGTTCTCGTTGTCCTTCTCACCGCGCTCGATGTACGGACCGTAACGGCCCACCCGCAGCACGATGCCTTCGCCGACCGGGAACGACGAGATCTCCCGGGCGTCGATCGCACCGAGGTCGGTGACGAGCTCCTTGAGGCCGCCGAGGTGGTCGCCGTCGCCGTTGCCCGCGTCCGCCGCGCCGCCCGGTGCGACACCGGCGCCGGCGTCGCCCTCACCGAAGTAGAAGCGCCGCAGCCACGGCACGGCCTGCGCCTCGCCCCGCGCGATGCGGTCGAGGTCGTCCTCCATCTTCGCGGTGAAGTCGTAGTCGACGAGCCGGCCGAAGTGCTTCTCCAGCAGGTTGACCACGGCGAAGCTCAGGAAGGACGGCACGAGCGCCGTGCCCTTCTTGAAGACGTACCCGCGGTCGAGGATGGTGCCGATGATCGAGGCGTACGTCGACGGGCGGCCGATCTCGCGCTCTTCGAGCTCCTTGACCAGCGAGGCCTCGGTGTAGCGGGCCGGCGGCTTGGTCGCGTGCCCGTCGACCGTGATCTCCTCGGACGTGAGCGCGTCGCCCTGGGCGACCTGCGGGAGCCTGCGCTCGCGGTCGTCGAGCTCGGCGTTCGGGTCGTCGGCGCCTTCGACGTACGCCTTCATGAAGCCGTGGAAGGTGATCGTCTTGCCGGAGGCGGAGAACTCGGCGTCGCGGCCGTCGCTCGCCCGGCCGCCGATCTTCACCGTCACGCTGTTCCCGACGGCGTCCTTCATCTGGGAGGCGACGGTCCGCTTCCAGATCAGCTCGTACAGCCGGAACTGGTCTCCGCTCAGGCCGGTCTCGGCCGGGGTGCGGAAGCGGTCGCCCGAGGGGCGGATCGCCTCGTGCGCCTCCTGCGCGTTCTTGACCTTCCCGGCGTACGTGCGCGGCTTGTCCGGCAGGTACTCGGCGCCGTACAGCTGCGTCACCTGGGCGCGGGCCGCCTGGACCGCGGTGTCGGAGAGCGTCGTGGAGTCCGTACGCATGTAGGTGATGAAGCCGTTCTCGTACAGCTTCTGCGCGACCTGCATCGTGGACTTCGCACCGAAGCCCAGCTTGCGCGAGGCCTCCTGCTGGAGGGTCGTCGTACGGAACGGGGCGTACGGCGAGCGGCGGTACGGCTTCGACTCGACCGAGCGGACGGCGAACGGCGAGTCGGCGAGGGAGGCGGCCAGGGCGCGGGCGTTCGCCTCGTCGAGGTGCAGGACGTCGCTCTTGAGTTGTCCCACGGAGCTGAAGTCGCGGCCCTGGGCGATACGCCGGCCGTCGACCGCCGTCAGGCGGGCGACCAGAGAGGACGGGTCGGAGGCGTCACCGGTGCGTCCCGTGGAGAACGTGCCGGTCAGGTCCCAGTACTCAGCAGAACGGAAAGCGATGCGCTCGCGTTCCCGGGCGACGACGAGCCGGGTGGCGACGGACTGGACCCGGCCGGCGGACAGCCGGGGCATGACCTTCTTCCACAGGACCGGCGATACCTCGTAGCCGTACAGACGGTCCAGGATGCGGCGCGTCTCCTGAGCGTCGACCATGGGCTTGTTCAGGTCGCGCGGATTCGACACGGCCTCGCGGATCGCGTCCTTGGTGATCTCGTGGAAGACCATCCGGTGGACCGGGACCTTGGGCTTGAGGACTTCCAGGAGGTGCCACGCGATGGCTTCGCCCTCGCGGTCCTCATCGGTGGCGAGGAAGAGTTCGTCGGACTCCGCGAGGAGGTCCTTGAGCTTCCTGACCTGCGACTTCTTGTCGGCGTTGACGACGTAGATCGGCTGGAAGTCGTTCTCCACGTCGACGCCGAGGCGGCGCACCTCGCCCGTGTACTTGTCGGGCACCTCGGCGGCACCGTTCGGGAGGTCGCGGATGTGCCCGACGCTCGCCTCGACGACATAACCAGGGCCGAGGTACCCCTTGATCGTCTTCGCCTTGGCGGGCGACTCGACGATGACGAGTCGGCGGCCGCCGTGTGCGGTCTCGCTGGTCGGGGACAACTTGGCTCTTCTCTCCGGTCGACACTCAGTGTGCTGTACGTGACGCTGCGGAGTGTGACGGTACAACCCGTCCCCGTGTCAAACGGCAAAAGCCCGCAACGGCCACTCGAACGGTAACCCGACTCCCGGCATTCCTGCCGCCCGGACCGCTCGACCACCCCTGCGGGACTCCGCCTGAGACCTCGTGTGGATCTCTTCCGATCAGATCCGGCCGAAACACCACACTCCGAGAACGACGAAGGCCGTCCCGAACACAGTCGCCAGCGTGAAAGAGATCGCGGGGCTCACTCCGTACGCCACCGGCGCACGGTGCACGGTACGCGCCCCCGTCCACCACAGCAGCCCGGCCCCGAACAACGTGAACGCCGCTCCGGCGAATACCGCCGGTCCGCTCTCCATCCCCGTACCCCTCACCCTCGCCGTCCGCCGGCCCGATTCCCCGGACCGTGAGGCTGGCACCCCCGGAACACCGGCCGCCGACCTGGAAACGAACTCCGGGTGAACGGATCGCCGGGCGGACCGGAAAGTCCGGGGCGTGCGGGCGCCGGGACCCTACCGGCCCCCGTCGTCCAGCGGCACCAGGAAGCCCTGCTCGACCAGCAGCCTGATCGACTCGGGCGTACGGTCGCGCAACAG
The DNA here is from genome assembly GCF_039533765.1 of Streptomyces enissocaesilis. NCBI lineage: Bacteria > Bacillati > Actinomycetota > Actinomycetes > Kitasatosporales > Streptomycetaceae > Streptomyces > Streptomyces enissocaesilis. The sequence continues at coordinate 42,212 of NZ_BAAAUD010000025.1, forward strand.
CACCGGATCCTCACCGAGGAGCTGGGCGATGGCGTCGAGGATGCGGCCCGCGCTGAGCGACCCGTCGGAGACCCCGGCGAAGCCCGCGCCGACCGTGTCGACCTTCGTCGCGCGCCGCATGCCGCGGTTCTGGCGGAGCACCACGTACTCCGGGTCCTCCGCTCCCGGCAGCCCGATCTGCTCCTGCACGACCTCGTCGGCGAGCCTGAAGTGGCCGGCGAGCAGCGCCGCGTCGTCGTGCGCCCGCAGGTAGTCCTGGCGTTCGAAATGGGCTCGTACGACAGGGCCGAGAGGCTGTTCGACGGGGTGCGGCCACTCCTCGATGGTGATCGAGGGATTCTCGGCACCGGACTTGCGCAGCGTGATCCAGCCGAAGCCGACGCCCTTGGTCTTGCGGGCCTCGAACTCGTCGAGCCAGGCGTCGTACCGCGCGGCGTACTCCGCGGGGTCGGTGCGGTGGTCGCCGCTGTCGCGCAGCCACAGTTCGGCGTACTGCGTGACGTCCTGCACCTCGCGCTGCACGATCCACGCGTCGCACCCGGCCGGCACCCAGGAGCGCAGCCGCTCCTGCCACTCCTCGCCGTCCACGTGCTGCCAGTTGGCGAGGAACTGCGCGTACCCCCCGTCGTTCAGCCGCTCCCCCGCTCCCTGAACGAGCGTGCGGCACAGGTCGTCCCCGCCCATCCCGCCGTCGCGGTACGTCAGCCGCGCGCCCGGCGAGATGACGAAGGGCGGGTTGGACACGATCAGGTCGTACGTGTCCTCGCCCACCGGGTCGTAGAGCGAGCCCTGGCGCAGGTCGGCCTCGGGCGCCCCGGAGAGCCCGAGCGTGAGCCGTGTGAAGTGCAGGGCGCGCGGGTTGAGGTCGGTGGCGGTGACCCGGACGGCGTGCTGCGCGGCGTGCAGCGCCTGGATGCCGGATCCGGTGCCGAGGTCGAGCGCGCCGGCGACCGGCGTACGGACGGTGATGCCGGCGAGCGTGGTGGACGCGCCGCCGACTCCCAGGACCACGCCCTCGTCACGGGTGCCCGCGCCGCCGGCGCCGCCGACCGCGCGGCCGAGGTCGGAGACGATGAACCAGTCCTGGCCCTCCTCCCCGCCGTAGGGCCGTACGTCCACAGTGGCCCGTACGCCGTCGTCCCCGTCCGCCGTCCCTTCCCGCACCAGCCAGCCGTCGGCCAGGCACTGCTCCAGGGGCAGCGCGGCCCCGGCGCGGGCAGCCGGCACGGCCTGCTGGAGCAGGAAGAGCCGCACGAGCGTTTCGAGCGGACTGTCGCCGCGCGTGGCCCGCAGCGCGGGCACGGTCTCGCTGCGGGCGAGCGCGGCGTACGCGGGCGCGCCGAGCAGCTCCAGCAGCCCGTCGGCGGTGAAGTCGGCGGCGAGGAGCGCTTCGCGGAGGCGGGCGGAGCTTTCGGGCGCGGGGAGGCTGGTCGTACTCACTGGGCCATTGTCACCGCTCGCACTGACAAAAGCCGCGCGGCCCGGCCCCCCGTCCGGGGTACCGGGCCGCGCGGCAGGGCGTGCGCGCCGCGATCACGTCTTCGAGGACGGCGAGGCGGAGTTCGTCGCGCCCGGCTTCTGGCAGCCGGGCTGCTTGGCCATCGCCTTGCCCACCTCGCCGGACTGGAGCTTCTGGAGCGCCTGGTCACCGCTCTTGCTGATCTCGCTCAGCTCTTCCGCGACTCCCTTGAGGCCGTCCGCGAACTTCGCCTGGTCCTTGGTGTCGAGCCCGTCGACCTGCTTCTTCAGACCGGCGTACGCCGTGGAGGACTCCTTGAGCTCCTTGGCCGCCGCCTTCTGGGTCGCCTCGCCGCCTTCGACGGGCGGGGCGCCCGCCTTCTCCACGGCGGCGCCCATCGCCCTGTAGGCGTCCGAGATCTGCTGGAAGGCCGCGGAGTCCGTCCTCTGGACGTCGGCGGGCCTGCTGTTGTCGGCGGTCTGCTTCTGGATGGAGGTGTTGGCGTCCGAGATCTTCTTCAGCTGGGGCTGCACCTGGTCGCAGACCGACTTCGCCCAGTCGTCGACCTTGTTGTCGTCGTCGTCGCTGGTGCAACCGGACAGCGCCATCACCAGTACCGCACCGCCGGACAGCGCGGCCGCACACTTCTTGTTCACTGGATTGGTCCCTTCCAAGGCTCTCGGCCCCGGAACATACACGCCAAGTGGGCGACGACCGCATGCCGTACGTCCGTTCCATAACCTATTGAAGCCATTTGCACCAAGGGAGAGACACCTCACGGAACTGCTCGCACCACAGCGGCGACGGGCGGACGCCGCGTCAGAAAACGGTGCCCGCCCGCCCGCTGAGCAGGTGTGACGGATACGACGAGTCCTACGGCACGGCCTTGGGCACCGCCGCCGGTCCCGCCGGCTTGGGCACCTGTCCGGATCCGCCCCCCGACCCGCCCCCGGAGCCGCCCCCGGAGCCGTCCTCGTCGCCCATGGCGACGGGGCGCCGCTTGGAGACGTACACCGCGCCGACGATGACACCGACGGCGAGCGCCGCCACCACCGCCCGCACCCCGGCATGGGCGTCGTCGCCGTAACCCAACTGCACCACCGCCGGGGCGATGAGCAGCGCCACCAGGTTCATCACCTTCAGCAGCGGGTTGATCGCGGGACCCGCGGTGTCCTTGAACGGGTCGCCGACCGTGTCGCCGATGACGGTCGCGGCGTGGGCCTCGCTGCCCTTGCCGCCGTGGTGGCCGTCCTCGACGAGTTTCTTGGCGTTGTCCCACGCGCCACCGGAGTTGGCGAGGAAGACGGCCATCAGCGTGCCGGTGCCGATGGCGCCCGCGAGGAACGCGCCGAGCGCGCCGACACCGAGCGAGAAGCCGACCGCGATCGGCGTCAGCACGGCGAGCAGGCCGGGCGTGGTCAGCTCGCGCAGCGCGTCCTTGGTGCAGATGTCGACCACCCGGCCGTACTCCGGCTTCTCCGTGTAGTCCATGATCCCGGGGTGCTCGCGGAACTGCCGCCGCACCTCGAAGACCACCGCGCCGGCCGACCTGGACACCGCGTTGATAGCCAGCCCCGAGAAGAGGAAGACGACCGCGGCGCCGAGCATCAGGCCGACGAGGTTGTTGGGCTGAGAGATGTCCATCTGGAGGCCCAGCTCGCCGGCTCTCGCCCCGACCTCCCGGCGCGCCGTCTCGATGGCGTCCTTGTACGAACCGAAGAGCGCCGCCGCCGCGAGGACCGCGGTGGCGATGGCGATGCCCTTGGTGATGGCCTTGGTGGTGTTGCCGACGGCGTCCAGGTCGGTGAGGACCTGCGCGCCCGCGCCCGTGACGTCGCCGGACATCTCGGCGATGCCCTGCGCGTTGTCGGAGACGGGGCCGAAGGTGTCCATGGCGACGATGACGCCGACGGTGGTGAGCAGACCGGTACCGGCCAGGGCCACCGCGAAGAGCGCCAGAATGATCGACGTACCGCCGAGCAGGAACGCGCCGTACACGCCGAGGCCGATGAGCAGCGCGGTGTAGACGGCGGACTCCAGGCCGATGGCGATGCCGGTGAGGACGACGGTGGCGGGGCCCGTCAGCGAGGACCTGCCGATGTCCCTGACGGGGCGCCGGTTCGTCTCGGTGAAGTACCCCGTCAGCTGCTGGATCAGGGCGGCCAGCACGATGCCGATGGCGACGGCCACGAGCGCCAGCACCCGCGGGTCGCCCGGGTGGGCCTTGACGGCGGCGTCGGTGACGCCGTCCAGGGCGGCGTACGAGGACGGCAGGTGGACGAAGACGGCCACCGCCACCAGGACGAGGGAGATCGCCGCGGAGATGAAGAAGCCGCGGTTGATGGCGGTCATTCCGCTGCGGTCGGCGCGCCGCGGGGCGACCGCGAAGATGCCGATCACCGCGGTGACCACGCCGATCGCCGGAACGATCAGCGGAAAGGCCAGTCCCGCGTCACCGAAGGCGGCCTTGCCGAGGATGAGCGCCGCGACGAGCGTCACGGCGTACGACTCGAAGAGGTCGGCCGCCATGCCCGCGCAGTCGCCGACGTTGTCGCCCACGTTGTCGGCGATGGTCGCGGCATTGCGCGGATCGTCCTCCGGGATGCCCTGTTCGACCTTGCCGACGAGGTCGGCGCCGACGTCGGCGGCCTTGGTGAAGATGCCGCCGCCGACCCGCATGAACATCGCGATGAGCGCGGCGCCGAGCCCGAAACCCTCCAGCACCTTGGGCGCGTCGGCAGCATAGACGAGGACGACGCAGGAGGCACCGAGCAGGCCGAGGCCCACGGTGAACATGCCGACCACACCGCCCGTACGGAAAGCGATCTTCATCGCTTTGTGCGCGACGGCCGTCAGATCCTTTTCCGGCTCGCCCTCGGCCGGGGTGGCTTCACGCGCGGCGGCCGCCACGCGCACATTGCTCCGTACGGCCAACCGCATCCCGATGTAACCGGTCGCCGCCGAGAAAAGAGCGCCGACCAGGAAAAACACGGAACGTCCGACGCGCTGCGACCAGTTGTCGGCCGGAAGCAGGAGGAGCAGGAAGAAAACCACGACGGCGAAAACACCGAGTGTGCGCAACTGGCGGGCGAGATAGGCATTCGCGCCTTCCTGCACCGCCGCCGCGATCTCCTTCATCCTGTCGGTGCCTTCGTCGGCCGCCAGGACCTGACGCACCAGCAGCTGAGCGACGACCAGGGCCGCCAGCGCCACTGCGGCGACGACGATCACGACGATCCGGTTCCCGTCGGTGAGTACCGCGGCCGCGAGAGTAGAGGGGTGGTCCAGCTGTTCTGAGGTGAAGAGCCCCGTCATTCGTCCTCCTTGACGCTCAGAGCTCAAGACGTGGACGGATTGTAGGGAGTGGGACCCGATCAAAACAGAGTGCCGCAGACGCCATTGGCCTTCGCCGGACGCTCAGCAAATGATCGCGTTCCCGTAATGACCTCGAAATCGGTAACGGGCTAAACACATTGGCGTTTCGAGAACGATCCACTGGAAAGATCCAAGGAAATACGAAAGGCCCTGCTCAGCAGGGCCTCACGTAAAAGAACGGCCCCTGGGGGCCGGAAAAGATCAGGGGAGCACGGTCGTCAGTGCCGTCGGCCAGCTCATGCGGATGACACCGCCGGACCGACCGGTGACGACCTCGACATCGTCGACGAGTCCGCTGATGACCGCCAGCCCCATCTCGTCCTCGTCGTCGGAGCCGGCGTCGGAATCCGCGCCGGGTACCGCGGACGGCGACCCGGACACGGAGTCGGGCCCCGCGGTGCCGCGCACCCCGGGAACCGATCCGGCCGTACCGCCCGAACCGGGGACCTCGTCCCCGACCTCGATGGAGAAGACCTTCTCCTCCTCGGTCAGGGCGACCCGGACCGGGGCGGAGATGCCATGGCTGCGGTGGAGCCCCACCGCACGGGAGCACGCCTCGCCGACCGCGAGCCGGACTTCGTCCAGTACCGCCTCGTCCACCCCGGCCCTGCGCGCCACGGCGGCCGCCACCAGACGGGCCGTCCTGACGTGCTCGGGCTGGGCGCTGAAGCGGAGTTCAACGGTGGCCATGTGCGGTCCCCCTCGGACGTTCGGGCGTGCCTCTCAGGGGCCCGGGCCGACAGCCCGGAGCCCCTGCTCTTCCTTCCGTTCCCGGAAGCCGTCAGTCGGTGGCCGCGACGGCTTCGTCGACCGAGGTGTGAATGGGGAACACCTTGGTCAGTCCGGTGATCCGGAAGATCTTGAGAATGCGCTCCTGGTTGCAGACCAGTCGCAGCGAGCCCTCATGGGCCCGGACGCGCTTGAGTCCGCCCACGAGCACGCCGAGTCCGGTGGAGTCGAGGAAATCCACGCCCTCCATGTCGACGACCAGGTGATAGCTGCCGTCGTTCACCAACTCGACCAACTGCTCGCGCAGCTTGGGCGCGGTATACACATCAATCTCGCCACCGACCTCGACGACCGTACGGTCGCCACCAGGTCCGGACACATTGCGAGTCGACAGGGACAGGTCCACGGATCCTCCAGCACCTTGCTATCGAGCGGCCGCCCCCCTGAGGTCTCCCCGGCGGAGCCAGAGGACGGAACGCCAGCCGCAGTGGCATTCAATCACTTACCAGCATGCATGCACGACGCCTTGGGAGCATTGTCCGTCACGCCAGTGACACACTCGGTGCCGATGGCCAAGAACCACCGTCCCAGTCGACCTCCGGAGAACGCGGGTGCGCGCCCCTCTCCCGGTACGGTCCTCGACCGGCTCACCGCAGGGGAGAGCCGGTCCTCGCGCATCACTCATACGGAGCACTTGCCCCCGCGTGCGGGGTCCCATGCAGTGTGGCCCGACCGCATCCGTACGGAAGTGATCGCGGCCATCCAGTCCGCCGGGATCGAGCATCCGTGGACCCACCAGGCGCAGGCCGCGGAACACGCCCTGGACGGGGATTCCGTCGTCATCGCCACCGGTACCGCGTCCGGCAAGTCGCTCGCCTACCTCGCCCCCGTCCTCACCGCCCTCCTCGACGGCTCCGAAGCGCCGAACGGGCGCGGCACGACGGCTCTCTACCTCGCCCCCACCAAGGCCCTAGCGGCCGACCAGCGCCGTGCGGTGAAGGCGCTGGCCGCGCCGCTGGGCAACGCCGTCAGGCCCGCGGTCTACGACGGCGACACGCCGGTCGAAGAGCGCGAATGGGTACGTCAGTACGCCAACTACGTCCTGACCAACCCGGACATGCTGCACCGCGGAATCCTTCCTTCCCACCCCCGCTGGGCCTCCTTCCTGCGCGCCCTGCGCTACGTCGTCGTCGACGAGTGCCACACCTACCGCGGCGTCTTCGGCTCGCACGTCGCCCAGGTGCTCCGGCGCCTGCGCCGCCTGTGCGCCCGTTACGGCGCGGACCCCGTCTTCCTGCTCGCCTCCGCCACCTCCGCGCAGCCGGCCGTGGCCGCGGCCCGCCTCACCGGCCTCTCCGTCCAGGAGGTAGCCGACGACGCCTCCCCGCGCGGCGAACTGGTGTTCGCGCTCTGGGAGCCGCCGCTCACCGAACTGCACGGCGAGAAGGGCGCGCCCGTACGCCGTACCGCCACCGCCGAAACCGCCGACCTCCTCACCGGTCTGACCGTGCAGGGCGTCCGCTCGGTCGCTTTCGTACGCTCCCGGCGCGGCGCCGAGCTGATCGCCCTCATCGCCCAGGAACGCCTGGCCGCCGTCGACCCTTCGCTCCCGCACCGGGTCGCCGCCTACCGCGGCGGTTACCTCCCCGAGGAGCGCCGGGCCCTGGAACGCGCCCTGCACTCCGGTGAACTCCTCGGTCTCGCCGCGACCACAGCGCTCGAGCTCGGCATCGACGTGTCGGGCCTGGACGCCGTGGTCATCGCCGGTTACCCCGGCACCCGCGCCTCCCTCTGGCAGCAGGCGGGGCGGGCCGGACGGTCGGGCGAGGGCGCCCTGGCGATCCTCGTGGCCCGGGACGACCCTCTGGACACGTACCTGGTCCACCACCCCGATGCGCTCTTCCGGCAGCCGGTGGAGTCCACCGTCCTCGATCCCTCCAATCCGTACGTCCTCGCCCCCCATCTGTGCGCCGCCGCCGCCGAGCTCCCGCTCACCGATGCCGACATGGAGCTCTTCGGCCCCGCCGCCCCCGGGCTGATGCCGCAGCTGGAGGCAGCCGGCCTGCTCCGCCGCCGGGGCAGGTCCTGGTACTGGACCCGCCGGGAGCGGGCCGCCGACCTCACCGACATCCGGGGCGAGGGCGGCCGGCCCGTGCAGATCGTCGAGGCGGACACCGGCCGACTGCTCGGCACGGTCGACGCGTCCGCCGCCCACACCTCCGTCCACGACGGCGCCGTCCACCTCCACCAGGGCCGTACGTACCTGGTGAAGCGCCTGGACCTGGACGACCCGTACGGCGCCGTCGCCCTGGTCGAGGAGGCGAACCCGCCGTACTCCACCACCGCCCGCGACACCACCGCCGTCTCCGTCCTGGAGACCGACACCGAGATCCCCTGGGGCGAAGGCCGCCTCTGCTTCGGGTCCGTCGAAGTCACCAACCAGGTCGTCTCCTTCCTCCGTCGCAAACTCATCACCGGCGAGGTGCTCGGTGAGACCAAGCTCGACCTCCCGGCCCGCACGCTCCGGACCCGCGCCGTGTGGTGGACGGTGACCGAGGACCAGCTCGACGCCGCCCGCGTCGGTCCGGAACAGCTGGGCGGCGCCCTGCACGCCGCCGAGCACGCCTCCATCGGGATGCTCCCGCTCTTCGCCACCTGCGACCGGTGGGACATCGGCGGCGTCTCGGTCCCGCTCCACCCGGACACCCTGCTGCCGACGGTCTTCGTGTACGACGGCCATCCAGGTGGCGCGGGCTTCGCCGAGCGGGCCTTCCACACGGCCCGCCAGTGGCTGACCGCCACCCGTGAGGCCATCGCCTCCTGCGAGTGCGAGGCGGGCTGTCCCTCCTGCATCCAGTCGCCCAAGTGCGGCAACGGCAACGACCCCCTCGACAAACGGGCTGCCGTCCGCCTTCTGACCGTCCTCCTCAGGGAAGCCCCGGACGACCCGGCCGACCCGGTCGCGTCGGACGCTCCGGAGGCCCCGGATGCCCGGAGGCCTCCTGCTCCCCCGGAGCCCCCTGCTGCCACTGAGCGGCCCGGGGAGTGAGCCCGGAGGCCACGGGCCCGGCGGGTCCGGCCCGGGCCCTCACCGTCACGCTGTACGGCCCGGCACCGGCCTCCGCCGTGACGTCGGAGACCTCGCCGTACACGGAACAGCTGAGCAGACGCGTCTGCTGAGCCGCCGCCACCCCGGCCGCCTCGTCACAGGCGGCGGTCTGCCCCCGCATCCAGTGCGCCGCCGCCGCGAGGGCCGCCAGGTCCGCCGCGCCACCGGCTCGGTGCCGGGCCAGGACCGCCTGCCCCATGGCCAGCGCCCCCGCGAACACCACCCCGAGCACGGCCACAGCCACGACAGCCCACACCGTGGCCGATCCCCGGTCACCCCCTCCGTCCGCCCTTCCGCTCATGCCGACGCCCCCACGCTCTCTTCGGCCCGCGCGACCGCCTCGGCCCGCAGCGTCAGGGACAGCGCGCCGAGCCCCGGTGCGGGCGCCTCGACGGCCACCCGCACCAGATCACCCTCCCTGCCGAGGGTGACGCGCGCCCCGCGCGGCGCCGCCTGCCGGGCCGCCGCCACCGAGGCGCCCTCCGGCTCCTGGCGCGCGACGGCCCTGGCACCCGCCCTCGCCGCGTCCACACACTGGATCTGCGCGGAAGTCGCCATCAGGGCCCAGACCAGCGCCATGGTGAGGAGCACCAGGGCGGGCACCACCACGGCCGCCTCCGCCGTGACATAGCCCCGGTCACCGCGTCCCCCGGTCTCAGAACGGCACATGGAGAGCCCTCCCGACGGCCGCTTCCAGGGCCGACGACACCATGCCGCTCGTGACGACCTTGTAGAGCACCGCCGCGAAGGCGCATGCCGCGATCGTCCCCATCGCGTACTCGGACGTCGTCATCCCCGCGTCTTCGCCGCCGGCCGCCCTGCGCACCAGCGCCGACGCCTGTTCCCGTACCCGCTTCCACACCCGCATCTCGACCCCCAAGGTCAGTTGCCGTTCACAAGGTCAGTTGCCGTTCATCAGTCCGCTCGCGAGCCCGATCACCACGGGCACCACTCCGACCACCAGGAAGGCGGGCAGGAAGCACAGCCCGACCGGCCCGACCATCAGCACGCCCGCCCGCTGGGCGCGGGCCGCCGCTTCCCGCGCCCGCTCCGCCCTCAGGCCCTCGGCCAGCCGGGACACGGGATCGGCCGCCGGAGCCCCGGTGGCACCCGCCCGTTCCAGACAGCGGGCCAGCCCCGCGGCGCCCGGTATCGCGCCCAGCCGGCCCCACGCGTCCGCAGGTTCACCCCCGAGCCGCAGTTCGGCGGCCGTCCGCGTCAGCCGCTCACCCACCGGTCCGCCGAGCGAGTCCCCGACCGCCTCGGCCGCCTCGCGCGGCCCGGCGCCCGCGGAAACGCAGGCCGCCAGGAGGTCGGCGGCGAGCGGAAGCTGGCGCGTATCGACGGGGTCCTCTTCGCGCGGCCTGCGCCCGCGCTGCCATCGCACGGTCCCGTACGCCGCGACCGCCCCGACCGCGCACCCGCTCACGCCGCCGACCACCACATAGCCGGTGACCACGGCGCCCAGAGGCGGTCCCCAGCGCAGTGCCCGCGCCCCGTACTCGGGTCGCCACCGCCGCCACCGCCCGAAGCCCGCCCCGGTCTCCCCGGCCGCCTCCACGGCCAGCAGCGCCGCCAGCCGTCTGCGCAGCAACCGCTCCCGCCGCCGTCCGGCCAGCGTGAGCACCAGCCACACCGCGGTGGCCGCGACCGACACCACCGCCCCCAGCCTGTGGACGGCCTCCCCGCTCACCACGGGCCCTCCCCCCGTCGTACGATCCGCCGGGCCCAGAAGAGACCCGCGCCCTCCAACAGCCCTCCGACCAGCAGGCACCCCATTCCGGCCGGGGTGTGCAGCAGCACGCGCAGCGGTCCGGCCCCCAGCGCGCTGCCGATGAGCAGCCCCGCCACCGGAAGCAGCGCCAGGAGCGCCACCGTCGCCCAGGCGCCCGTCAGCTGCGCCCGGAGGTTCTCCCGCTGGTCCCGCTCGGCCCGCAGCGCGCCCTCCAGCCGGTCGAGCCCGGCCGCGAGACCGGCGCCGCCGTCCACCGCAACCCGCCAGCACGCGGCGACCCCCACGAGCCCCTCCGCCCCCGGTTCCCGGGCCGCTCTCCTCAGCGCGTCCGGCACGTCCCCGCCGAACCGCGCCGCCGCCATCACGTCGGTCTCCGCCCCGCCCAGGCCACCGGTGCCCGCCGCGGCCGCGAACAGCGCCTGCTCCGGCTGTCTGCCCGCCCGCAGGTCACCCGCCACCGACCCGCACAGCGCGATGACCGCCTCCGTACGCCTCTCCCGCTCCCGGCGCCGCTCCCCGGCCCGCAGCCGGCGCCCCACCAGCGGAACCGCCACCGCTCCCGCGGCCAACGGCAGTACCGACTCGCCCAGTACGGCCACGAGCACCGCCAGCGGCACGCACAGCCACTCCCGCCGCAGCCGCCCCCGTACCGGCGCCGCCAGCCGCTCCCACAGCGCGCTCGCGCCCTCCGGGTCCACCGCTCCGCCCGCGAGCATCAGCCGCGCCCGCCGCAGGTCCCGGTCGCGCCCGGCCAGCAGCCAGGCAGCCGCTCCCGCACACATCGCCGCCGCGTACACCGGTACCGCTCCCGCTCCGGCCCCCGTCACAGCGCACCACCGATCAGCTCACGCAGCCGGGGCCAGCCGCGCTCGTACGAGAAGGCCCGCGCACCCCACCTCAGCGCCGGCACGGTCACCACGAGCCCCGCCGCGTCCCGCTCCAGCACATGGACCTCGGCGACCCGCCGCAGCCCGCCCCGGCCACGCGCGAGATGGACCACCACCGACAGGGCCGCCGCCAGCTGGCTGTGCAGCGCCGCCCGGTCGAGTCCCGCGGCCGCGCCGAGCGCCTCGAGCCGCGCCGGGACGTCCGTCGCCGCGTTGGCATGGACGGTCCCGCATCCGCCTTCGTGCCCGGTGTTGAGCGCGGCCAGGAGTTCGGTGACCTCGGCGCCGCGCACCTCGCCGACCACCAGCCGGTCGGGCCGCATCCGCAGTGCCTGCCGCACGAGGTCCTGCAGCGTGACCTGTCCGGCGCCCTCCTGGTTCGCGGGCCGCGACTCAAGGCGCACCACATGCGGATGATCGGGCCTCAGCTCCGACGAATCCTCGGCCAGCACGATCCGCTCCCGCTCCCCGGCCAGGCCGAGGAGGGTCGACAGGAGCGTGGTCTTCCCGAACCTGTGACAGAAGCGCCTCTATTGCGTCAGACTCGGGGCATGCACATGAACCCAGGTACCGAACCGCTGCCCCTCGCGACCGAGGAAGTGGCCACAG
>NZ_BAAAUD010000026.1:0-76806 GCF_039533765.1 Streptomyces enissocaesilis
GCGACCACGGCCACTCCGCCGATCTCCGTGCTGGAGTGCGGGTGCGCCGCCGCGTAGTCGAACCAGCGTTCGCCCGCTGCGGTCGCGTCGTCATGGTCGTGCACGGTGTTCTCCGCAGGGTTGTTCGGGTGGCGAGGGTGTGGGTCATGGGCTGGTGTGCACGAGGCGCGTCGCGCCCTGGGATGGGGCAGCGGGGGCGTCGATGTGGCCGGGATCCCACGTGGTGCCGTACGCGGGCCGCGGCCTGCCGGGCGTGTGGGCGGGCGGGCGTCTTTCGGGTGCGTCCGGGGTTACCGGGCGCCTACGGAGGTGGTCGGTGGCGTTTCGAGGGACGCGGTTGGGCCGTCGGGAATCGAGGCGGCGGTCTCGCGCACCAGCGCCCAGGCGTTGCGTACGGACGTCTGGGATGCCAGACGCGAGCCCAGGGCCGCGCGCAGGATGTAGCGGCCGTCAACGGTGGTGGGGGTGACCAGGATCTGATGGGTGGCGTCGAGATCGGCACGTAGGCGCTCGGTGCGGGCGTTGTCGCCGGCGAGGCGGAAACACACCAGTCCGAGTGAGTGCGAGACGAGTTCGAAGCCGGGGCTGTCCCGGACCAGGTCGGCGAAGAGCGCGGCGTGGGAGAGCTGTTCGCGGATGTGTGCGCGCAGGCCCTCGACGCCGTGGGTGCGCAGGACGAACCACAGTTTCAGGGCACGGAAGGGGTCCACAGAGCCGAATGCGTCGATCGGCAAGATGTACCAGCTCGCTTCCCCCGCGCGTTCACTCCCGCAGATGCCGCTGCCGGACAGCGACGGTACGTACACCTACGGACCCGAGTTCCTCGTCGTGCCGACCTGAACCGGCCCGGCGGGTGCGACCGGTGAGCCGACGGACCCGGCACCGATCCGCCACCTCAGCACGCCGGGTACGGCTGGTCCGGTGTGGGAGCCAATGCCTTACTGCCCGTCCTCGACCGGGACGAGGGGCCGCGGCAACGGCACTTTTCCCTTCTTGCAGACTGGCTGGTCACCGGGTGAGTATGTGGCCGTCGTGAGGGCGGTGGTCACGGGAGCGGCGCAGGTCGGTGGTGACGTAGGTGCGTTGCAGCCAGCGGTCTGCTCCGTCGTAACGGGGGTGGAAGGCGGTGCGGCCGTGGACGGTGACGCGGTTGTCGATGATGACCAGGTCACCGGGTGTCAGGCGCAGGGTGCAGGCGGTCGCTTCGCAGGCGCGGCCGAATTCGGCCAACGCCGCATCGGCCCGGGGGGTGAGCGGGGCGGTGACGAGTTGGGCCATGCGTATGTCGGGGTCCTCGGCTGCTCCGGACAGCACCGGTCGGGGCACGGTGTCTGGCTCACTGGTGACGCCGGAGGAGAAGGAGGGAGGGGGCGTGGTGATGAACTCCGGTGCGAACAGGGCCTGGCGGCTGGCTGGGGTGAGGCGTGGCAGTGCTTGGCGGATGCCGGCGATGCGCATGCCGGCGCTTCGGTCGTGATCGGCGCGCAGGCACAGGAAGATCACATAGTCGGGTGGGTGGAGGTGGAAGCCGTTCTCGGTGTGGAAGGACAGCGGCACCGATCCGGCGTTGCCGTGGAAGGCCTCCTGCCCGGGCACCGGTACGACGTCCTGCACGAGGGCCCCGGATTTCTCCGCCAGGTAGGCGAGGGGCTCTCCGAGTCCGCAGGCCACCATGGTGAGCATTGCGGCCGGGACGGTGGCCTGGCGCTGGACCGAGCCGGGTACGGCCGGTGTCGCGGGCAGGGCCGCTTGACCGACGGGCAGGCCGCCGATCACCAATGTGCCGTGCGGGCCGGAATCCCTTTTGAACCGGCGCATCTCGCGGCGCAGCAGGAGTGGAAGGTCCTCCCAGGCGTCCCGGGCCCGTGCCACCCATTCGGGGCTGTCGACCTGGTCGTGCCCGCCGGTGCACAGGGTGCGGGCCAGCCGCTCGCACGCGTCGGTGTCGGCCGGCTCCAGTTCCCGGCGGGCGACGGCGTCGCTTTGGGTGGTGCCGGGTGTCGTCTCGGGCATCAAGGTCTCCTGCCGGGAGGCGGATGGCGAACGCGCGGACTCACGAGTGGCGCAGCTGAGCCACGGCGTCGGCGATGTAGTGGTCCCCGAAGCGGATCAGGGAGGCGTACTGGGCAGCGCGGCGATGGCGCATGAGCCGTAGTTCGGCGACGGCATTGTCGGGACCTTCGGGCTTTTGGGCGATGGAACGGTCCAGATGCACCATCGAGTACGCGAGGGTGACGTGGCGTTCACCATCGACGATGTCGGCTTCCAGGAGAGTGCCCCGTGCCTCGGCCAGCTTGGGAGCGCGAGCGGCCAGGTGCTCGTAGGAGTCGGGAACCACGGACAGCAGATCCCTCATTGCCGCCCGGAACAGCTTGTATCCGCGGTGCTGGCGTCCGCTCAACGGGATGTCCACCGACGGGGGCGCCATGCTCTGGCGTATCGCCGCCCTGTAGTAATCGGCCGGGATCGTACTGGCGTGAACCATGGCCGCCGGGAAACCACGCACATACACCGTCGCATCTCCCAACCTCCGCAGCGCGGCATCGCTGTCGCCGTGCCGCAGGTGGCCGGTGGCGTCGGCCACGGCGACCGCGGCGCAGACGTTGAACAGGACATGGACCTGGTGACCGATGAGCCACCGAGCGCTCCACACGCTCTCCAATGACACCCCCGTACCAGGTTCAGGCACGGCCACCGGCGGGACTACATCACGCCCGACGCCCGGCGATGCGCCGGTGAGGTCGATGACCGACTGGCGCATCCCGGCCACCTCCAGTGCCAGGTCGGCGCCCGACAGCGGAGCATCACACAGATCTTCCAGCGCGCGGTGGATGACCAGGAGGCCGTGCAGGGCGGCCTGCTGGTCCGACAGCTCTCGCTCACGGACCCGGAAGAAAGACTGACTGGTCGACTCCGCCGGCATTCCCTCACCGGCCACGGCCGGAGCCAGATCCGACAGCGAGGCCACCAGCTCACAGGCGGCTGCGGCGGCCTGCCGCAGTGCGAGGGACCTCTCGATAGGTCTTGCATGGGTTGCCACCCCGGCCAGCACACACGCGGTCCGCTTCGCTTCGGCATCGACCCGCGGGCCCAGCACCGGAACGGGCCGCCCGCCTCGGGGCTCACGGAAAACAGCGACAGCGGGATGACCGGCAACCGGTGATAAGCCCATAGTCGGAGTACTTCGCCAAGCACACCCCACCCGAAACCCCGGTCTACGAGACCATTTCTGTACGGGGTGGGGATTTGGCCAGTGAGGTCAACGGCGGCCAGCCCGGGGCCGGCCTGACACGCGGGGGCAAAGAGCCTCGGCCGCGTGAGGGTGCGGATGCGCTCGAGCCAGTAGGCCAGCGCCCGCTTGCTCAGCGACAGACGCCGCGCCGCCGCCATGACTACGCAGCCGGGTCCCGGGCCGGAACCGGGCAGAGGGGCAGGTCGACGGCGTTGCGGTACGGGCCCGACGAGCCCCGTCCGCTCGGCCAGATCCAGAGCGCCGAGGGCTTCCTCGCAGGAGTGGACGCCGCCGCTGGCACCCGGGTGGGAGCGGCCGATGGGAACCCTGGCGCCCTTTGTGGCCGCGTACGCCGAAGAAGGCCGGAACACCCCTCAGTCTGAGCTGGCCAGCAACCGCCCGTACTTCATCATCTTTGACGGTGCGAATCGTTCCTGCGGTGAATGTCCTCGGCCGTGCGGGTGAGCGCGGCCCGCTATGTCTCCGACAGAGGTGAGGCGGCCGGTAGAACGCGGGTGTCGTTCCGTCGTAGTGAAAGGGTGCTTGTGATGAGCCGAGGCTTGATCGTCGTGGACGTGCAGAAGGACTTCTGCGAAGGAGGGAGTGTTCCCGTTACGGGAGGCGCGCGGATCGCGACGGCGATCGCCGACCTGGTCGAGCAAAGCGCGGGCGGCGACTACCGGTACATCGTCGCCACTCGGGACCACCACATCGATCCGGGAGGCCACTTCTCCGACACCCCTGACTTCCAGGACAGCTTCCCCGTCCACTGCGTGGCTGGAGGCGAGGGAAGCGAATTCCACCCTCACTTCGTTCCCGCCGTCACCGGCGGCAAGGTCGACGCCGTCTTCTTCAAGGGCGCCCACAGCGCGTCCAAGAGCGGCTTCGAAGGAGCCGACGAGCAGGGTACCTCCCTGGCCGACTGGCTGCGTGAGCGCGGGGTGGAGGACGTCGACGTGGTGGGCATCGCCACCGATCACTGTGTCCGGGCGACCGCGCTGGACGCTGTCGCGGCGGGATTTCGCGCACGCGTACGCCTGGACTACTCCGTCGGCGTCGCCCAGGACACCACGGCCGCGGCTCTTGACGACTTCCGTCAGGCTGGCGTCGCCGTCTCCGGCACCGCACCTGCGCAATAGCTTCCCGCCGGCCCGGCCGGGCCCGACTGGGCCCGGCCGTGCCCGGGGCATGGGCCGGGCCCCGGCTCCGTTTGAGGGGGCCGTCCCCCCACGATGGTGCAAACGTCGGCATCATGCGCGGACACGCGGTTGACCGAGCCGACCCACACCTCGTGCCCGCCTGCGGCCAGTGCGTTGGCGCACAGGGCATGGCAGGTGTCGAGCTCGGCCAGCGAACCGGTCAACAAGACCACACGGGCCATGAGTTCCTCACACCGCCGATCAGACGTACCGGGCAGCCCATGCCTTTCAGCGGCGCCCTTGTCTGTGCGGTACCGGTCCGGGTGCGCAAGCCAGGACATCCCCCGACTCCTGCGGGCGCGCTGGCCGAACCCAGCGGGCCCCTGGCCGGTCGCGGCGAAGTGAGTACGAGCCGTCGGGGTACATCAGGCCAATCCTTCGTCCGGAAACAATCAGCGGGGCGGGCAGGCGCGCCGAGTGTGGGAGGGTCGGTGCCCGTATGCGACGGGCGGGGGCACGTGATGCGTCAAGACGGGCTCGGCATTGATGTACTGGTGGTCGGGGACGGGGTGCTGGGACGTTCGATCGCCTATGCTCTCGCATCAGCCGACACAGGACTCGAGGTGATGCTGTGCGGTCGTAGCGGGCCGGCGGCCTCTTCCGCGGCGGGCGCGATGCTCGGCGTACTGGGCGAGGTCACCGACACGTCACTGAGCAGACCTCACAGCGTGCTGAGGCTGCAGATGGCCGTCGAAGCAGCCAGCCGCTGGCCGTCCTGGCGTGAGGGCATCCGCGAACAGGCTGCCGCCACGACCCCGGACGGGGACGGCTATGGCCAGGGCACGTTCATACTGCTGAACGCTGTCTCCGCGCGGCTGGACGAAAAGGCCTTCGCCGCCGTCCAGAGTGCCGGAGGCCGGTACGGGCTGCCCGTGGAGCACGTCGACCCCCTGGAGATACCCGGATACCGGCCGCTGGACAACGACCGCGCGCTGCAGGCTCTGTACCTTTCGGCAGAGGGTTTTCTGGATGTCCGGCGCTGGCTGGCCACTCTGGACGCGGCTCTGAACGCCTTGCCCAACGTGATCCTTACCGGTGACGGGTCCCTGTCCGCCACGACCCGCGGATACCAACTTCACCATGCCGGGGGTGCGGTCACGGCGCCGGTGGCGGTCGTCGCCGTCGGCGCCTGGACCAACCCGGTACTTACCGCGCTCGATCCGGACGTGCACGTGCTGCCGGTGCTGTCCGTCGAAGGCACCGCGTTCACCGCGGCAGCCCCTGCCCGGCTGTCCGCGGTGCTGCGTACCCCGAACCGTGCCTACGCCTGTGGCCTGCACACCGTTCCCCGGACCGACGGCACCTGGTACATAGGAGCGTCCGCCGCCCCAGCACTGGCGCCTGGCTCTGCTCCGACGGCCGGGAGCCTGCGTTTCCTGCTGGAATCCGCCCTCGGACAACTCCACCACGGCCTGGCCACCTCAGCCGTGCACCAAATCCACCACGGCAACCGGCCCATCGGCCTTGACGGTCACCCCCTGCTCGGACCCACCGCCCGGCCCGGTCTGTGGGTGGCCGCCGGCACCCACCGCGACGGTCTGCACACCTCCCCGCTGATCGCCCAGGAAATCACCGCCGCCATCCTCCACGGCCGCCCCAGCCGGTGGCTCGCCCCCTGGTGCCCCGACCGCGCCCCCATCACCGACTGGAGCCGTGAAGACGCCGCCCGGGAAGCCGCCGGCCACCACCACGCCCTGACGGCCGAATCCCGGATGCGCCCACCCCTGACCGGAAACTGGCCCGACGCACTTCAGCACGCCTACCAACACCGCATGAACGAGGTCTACGCGGCCATGCCCGCCGACTACGTCCTGCCCCCCGACCTGGCCCCACTCGGTTACGAACACCAGGACGCCCTTGCCGCCCTGGCACGTGAATACCTGCAGCACTCGCCCGTGCCGAGCACCGACGGCAAGCGCACTGCACACATGCCTGTGGACCTGTGACGACCTGTTCCCAGAGCCAGCCCAGTCGCCCAGGGAGGCACGGAGCCGCCCCGGTCAGGGGCGCTGTCGTTCGGCCGCACCAGTTGCGCACCACGGTGACGGCCGACCGGGCGGCGGCCGCAGGCTTGTCATTGAATTCCGGGCGCACGGCGGTGTGATGTTGCCTACGGGGCGGCCCGCATTACCGACCCTGTCGTGTTGTTCGTATTGAATGTTTTTCATACTTATCGGACCGATTGCTTCCGGCCGATTGTGCAGTCAAAAAAATCGCTGTCCGCAGGGGTGCTTTTCGCTGTTTTTTGATCACTGTCATATTGACGGGCCTTTGGTCACGGGCGAGCTTCAGGGGCGGGCGTGCCATGGGGAGGGGTGGGTCGGTGCACCGTTCGAAGAATTCAAGACTGCCGCCGGCACATGTCTGGTTGTGGGCGGGTGATCACACCGGTGATCGTGGCGGTGCACGGATCGCCACAGTTCGCCCAGGAGGTCACGATGAACGACTACCAGCAAAGCCTCAGCCCCGATGCCGCACGGCAGTTGGCCAACACCACCAAAACCCGGCCGCAGATGCGGGCGATCACCCCCCGCTATCTGCTGCGTGCGCTGCCGTGGGTGGACGTCGAGTCCGGTGTCTACCGTGTCAACCGCCGCCGTACCTTCGTCCTGGGCGACGACCGCATCAGCAGCTACAGCGACAACGGCACCCATCGCCTCATCGCCGAGGACCTGCGTGAGCTGCCCTACCTGCGGGAAGCCGATTCGGCCCTGCTCACCGAACTGGCCGGTTCGTTCACCACCGTCACCTTCGAGGCGGGGCAGGTCCTGGCCACGGAGGACGAGCCCTGCGAGCAGCTGTGGGTGCTGGTGCACGGCAAGGCGGAGAAGCGCGTCACAGGCCGCTACGGCGACGAAGCCGTCCTCGAAGTCATCGGTGACGGCCAGACCTTCGACCTCGCATCCTGGACCAGCGGCGCGCCCATGCCCCATTACGTCAAGGCGCTGACCCGCGGTGTGGCACTGTGCCTGAACCGCGATGAGCTGGCCCGACTGGCTGACGGCGACGAGCGGCTGCGAGCAGCGCTGGAGGCCTACCCGAGCCTCGCTTGCCCTGTACAACACCTCACAGGAGGTGGACCAGTTGGTCCACTCGCTGCGGCAGCTGCGGCAGTCCACCGCCTGAACCATTGTGGCGCAGCGCCAGCACCACGGTAACCACTGCGGCCACCCGACTGAGTGATCACCGGGTGGCCGCCCCCTCTGTCCCATCACCACCGCTGACAAGTCCCACTGCCAATGCGTCGGCGGCTCGAAACCTCGAGGACGGCGACCGTCCTGCTCGCTCTGGCTCGTCGCCGGTCGCATGGGTGCGGCCGCAGGGCTGGCCGTGGATAAGGAATGGGGAGCCCCGCGATCCGGTGACAGAACAGCACTCCAAGTTGCCGGGTTGAGCGTCTTCTGTGTCACAGGTGAGCGTTCCGGGCGTTCAGGACGGCGCTCCGCCGGCGATCCGGATGCTGGTGAGGATCTGCTGGGCCCACTGCGTGGGGCTGTGGTCGCCGAGGAGGCGGGCGAGGTGGGTCATGCGGGCGTGGCGTTCGGCGGCGGGCATGGTCAGGGCCTGGTGGAGGTCACAGGTGAGGTCGTGGGGGGAGTGGGGGTCGGTCAGGACGGCTGCGGGGGCGAGCTGGGTGGCGGCTCCGGCGTACCGGGACAGCACGAGGGTGCCGTGTCGGCCGGTCGCGTGCTGGGTGGCGATGTACTCCTTGGCGGTCAGGTTCATGCCGTCGGCCAGGGAGGTCACCCAGAACACGTCTGCGGCGATGTAGTGGTCGATGAGGTCGGTGAAGGGCAGTGATCGGGGGATGTACTGGACCGGCTGCCACCCGGGTGTGGCGTGAGCGGTGTTGAGTTCGGTGATGGCGGTTTCGAGCTGGGTGCGGGTGGTGTCGTAGGCACGCAGGCCAGGTTCGGGGGGTGGGCAGATGAGGCGGAGGCGGAGCCGGCCGCGCAGCTGCGGGTGCTGGTCGAACAGTCGCCGCAATGCGTGGATTTTCTGAACGGGCGCCTTGGCGTAGTCGAGACGTTCGACGCAGAGCACCAGCATCTCGCTGCTACCGTCCTCGATCCCGCTCCTGGGTTCGGGCCCGGAGAGCAAGGCGGTGCGGTTGCGGGCGAGGGTTTCGACCGCTGCCCGGTCAATGCCGAGAGGATGGACGCCGGTGGCCGGAATCCTCGGGGCACCGGCGAGGGCGTCGTGGAAGTTGTCGGCGAAGGCATCCGTGTGGAAGCCGGCCCAGTCGAGGCAGGCCAGGGAGGTACGGATCTGCCGGGCCACGGGGAGCCGGGCGAAGATGCTGGGAATGGGGAAGGGGGTGTGGTGGAACAGCCCCACGCGCAGATCCGGTCGCATGGCGTGCAGACGGGCGGGGACCAGCCACAGGTTGTAGTCGTGCAGCCACACAGTCGCCCCTTGGCCGGCGTGGGCGCTGATGTGGTCGGCGAAGGCCGTGTTGACTGTCTCGTAGTCGGCCCAGGCTGACGGGTCGAAGCGCATGCGGTCGGGCTGGGACATCAGCACCGGCCACAAGGTTTCTTTACAGGCGCGGTGAAAGTAGCCGGCCCACTGGCCGGCCGCGATGGGCAGGAACGCCAGGGGAAGACCGGTTTCGTGCCCGGCGGGGTCGGGGTTCGTGTCGCCTGCCAGCGCGGTCGCCCACACCGCATCCAAAGCGGCTCCGGAGCCCGGGACCGCGGGATCGAGGACGCTCCGCAGGGTCGGCAGGATCCCATTGGGGCTCGAGGGCTGCCCCCAACTGCCACCGGCCCAGCGCACCGGCGGGCGGTGATAGCCGATGACGACCGGACGCGGCCGCTCCATCCAGCCGAGATCACACACCGTCTCCACGATCGCCTCCGCGCCCACCGACTCCGGGCGCCGCACCGCAGGAAGCTCCGGGACACGAGCGCGCAGGGCCGGTTCGGCGTTGCCCACGATCACCCCGTGTGCGCCAAGAAGGAAGAGGGACAGGTCGTTGAGCGAGTCGCCGGCGACCAGGACCGAGGTCATGGGCCACCGCAGTTTTCTGGCCAGCAACTCCAGCGCATTTCCCTTGCTCGCGCCCGACGGCAGTACGTCGAAGTAGCGGCCGGCGGAGTACGTCCACCTGCATCCCAGCTGGGCGACAACGTCGGTGATCTCCCTGGCCAGATGCTCGGGCCGCAGGTAGTACGAGCAGCGTCCTTCCTGCTGTACGCCGCTTTGAAACACGAGCTGAGGGAAGCGATCCAGCGCGGCGCGGACCGGGCTGGTGCCGGGCCACCCCGCCCGCAGCCGTTCCTCCAACACGTCGAGGTGACTCATGTCCGTGGTGTCGACGACGCTGGCCCCGACGTCCCCGATGATCCATCTCGGCCCGGGGACGAGCGGGTCACGCCGAAGGATGTCCTGAACGGAAGACAGACCCCGCCCGGTGGCGAATACGACAGTGATCTCGGGGTGCGCCGCCAACACCGCCCGCAGGCGGCCGCGCGCGGCCGCAGACCCCCCGAGGAGGGTGCCGTCCAAGTCGGTCACCAGCACCCGGCAGACACGATCGCCCGCCCCGGCTGCCCGCGCGTCAGCGCTCTGACTGCCGAAAACCGGTGTCATATATCTCCGATCACTTGAGGTGGGAGCCGCTCTTCGTCACCGAACCGGGAGCGCGAGGCCTCCCGCCCCTGGGCATCCAGCGCGGCACTGAAGCCGCCCCGCACACCACGCCTGCCGCCAGACAGCCGGCCCGAGGCACCCCGTCCAGTCGGCGGGGCGAAAAGCCGGCGTTGAACTCGCCTCCACACGCCGCCATGACATCCCGGCTGCCCAGCTTGACCTCCCACCGTCTGTTGAGTTCTGCGAGCCTGACCAGCGCCCTTTGGATGGTGCCAGCTTCGGTGATCCACAGAGCCTCGGTCGCGTTCGGAGCGAATACGTCGATACGACTGAGGACTTCCCCCTACGTCGAGCGTGTCGATGTGGCCGGGATCGTCCTCATACTCCAGGAACACCTGCGTGCCACGACGCCCGGTGACATTGAAAGCAGGGAAAATCTCCGGTCAAGTCGGCCTTGTAGCCCCTTTCATGCCATCGATGCAGGGGTTCCGCGCTGGGCAGCGGCAGATGCGGGACGTAGTCAGCCGACGCGTACCGTGAAGATAGGTCAGTGAGCCGCCCGCCGCCGGACAAGCCAGAACCCACGTCCGAAAACCCCTCCCACAGCGCGACCGGTCCTGCTCGTGGACGCTTACGGCTTCCCCGTGACGAGGGCTGGCGAAGCCTGTCTGTGACCGTGCCGGCGGCCAGGCCGAGACCAGATCGGGCATCTGCGGAGCTGTTGATCGCTCTGGCTGGATTCCGTGCGTTGCGGCGCGTCTGCCGGCAGGTAAGCATTGACCCCGACAAACGAGAACAGATCCTGCACCAATCACGTTCTGGCGGAGCGGAAGGGGATCGCGTTGATGGAGGGCACAAAAAAAGCGGAGCCTGAAGCCGCCCAGAGAGTGCTCCTCATCAGCCCCAAGACATCGTTCGGGCCCAAGCTGCAGCGCACATACGCGGGCGGCCTCGGAACGGTCAACCCCGGTGAGCGTAACCTGCTGCCGCCCCTGGACCTCCTGCGCATCGCCGGAGTCCTGCGGGCCGCGGGAAGCGTGCCGCACATCGTGGACGAAGAAGTGGACGGAGTACTCCCACCGGCCGCGTATACGCGGGAGGGACGGGCGGAGGCGGACATCGTGATCTGCCAGGTGTCGCTGGCGGCCATGCACGAGGACATCCGCAAACTGGCCGAGTTCGCCGCGGCCGGACTGCGCACTTTCGCCTACACCAGCATCCGCAGGCACGACCAGTGGCAGGAGATCCTTACCACCAGCGGCTGCGCAGGCCTGCTTCTGCCCGAGGCGATCCCCGACCTGGGGCGCCTGGTCGGGGCCGGGGCCACAGGCGACAGCCGTAACCCCGGGCTGATCACCGCCGAGACTGCGGGCGACCTGGCCCGCCTGCCGCAGATCTACGGTGATCTTGCCGGCGAACCACTGCCGGCACGTGATCTCGTCGACCACCGCCACTACGTGTTTCCGGCGCTTCCTGGACACCGCGTCACCACGATGAACGCCAGCTTCGGCTGCCCCTACCCCTGCAGCTTCTACTGCCCCTATCCGCTGGGTGAGGGCAAAAAGGTCCGGGCATACCCGGTGGAGCGAATCGCCGCTGAGTTCGAGCAGTGCGCGCAGCTCGGCATCACAGCCGTGGTCTTCCGCGACCCTGTTTTCACCTTCGACCGGCGGCGCACCCTGTCCCTGTGCGAAGCGATCAAACGGACCGGAACCGGCATTCGGTGGTGGTGCGAAACCCGGATCGACCGGCTCGACGAGGAACTGATCCGCGTGATGGTCGACGCCGGCTGCGCCGGTGTGGAGGTGGGAGTCGAGAGCGGGGACGCCGGCATGCATGACAGTGCCGTCCGCAAGCGACTCAGCCTGGACACCGTCAGGGCTTTCCACCACACAGCGCACCAGACCGGGCTGAAGATGCTCTTTCTCCTGCTTTTCGGTCTTCCTGGCGAGACCCGGCGCTCCATCGCCAACACCTTGGAATTCATCCTGGAGCTGGGGCTGTCATCAGAGGAATTCAACGTCGGAGTGATCACCCCCTACCCCGGCACGCCACTGCACGACCTGGCCCTGAGCAAGGGCTGGATCCGGGGTGACCAGGACCAGTTCACCAGCTTCAACGTGGTGATGCGCACGGACGAGCTGACCGAGAACGAGCTGGCCGAAGCGCTTGCTCTGACCGAGGAACTCCACCGTATCGACGGCGGCCGCGCACCGGCCGACACCCTGGCCGGCTACCGGCATCGCGTCCTGAACTGGGCCGGCACGAAACCCTCTCCGGGCGGGCACCGGGCATGACCAACACCCCCACTCGCAGGAACCCGGGCCGCCCTACCCGACCGAGCCCTGAGCCCGATCCCATTCGGCATGTCCTGATCACAGGGGCCAACCGCGGCCTGGGCCGGGCCTCCGCCGAACTGCTGGCCGCGCAAGGATGGTTCGTCCTGGCCGGCCACCGCAGGCCCGCGACCGCCGACTCGCTTGTGGACAATGTGCTCACACACGGCGGCCGAGCCCTCAGCGTCCCCCTGGACGTCACCGTCCCGGCCAGCCTGCGGGCAGCCGCCGAGCAGATCGCCGACTGCACGGGCGGCACCCTGGACGCCCTGATCAACAACGCCGGCGTCTTCCTCCCTGAGGACGCGCAACTCACTTCGCTCACCCTCGAGACCTGCCGCACCACCCTGCTCACCAACATCGGCGGTCCGCTGATGACCACGCTGGCCTTCCTTCCGCTGATGCGCGCGGCTGACAGCGCCAGCGTCGTCAATATCAGCAGCGCGGAGGCCCGCCCGGAACGCGCGGACGGACACTACACCTGCTACCGCGCATCAAAGGCCGCCCTCGAGCTCGCCACGGTCAACCTGTCGCTGGCGCTCCGACCGGACCACATCGTGGTCAACGCAGTCGAACCCGGCTGGATACCGACCGACATGGGCGGTCCCGACGCTCCCGACTCCGTCGACGTCGCAGCCCGCCTTGTGGCCTGGGCGGCGAGCCTCGCGCATGTGCCCGGAGCATCCTCGGGCGAGGTCTTCTCCGTACATGCATTGCCGTCCGCCCTGACCGCAGACGCAGAACCGCATCATGGTTAGGAACTTTCGCTCAGCGCCCCTAGCCGGGAGGCGAGCCATCGCCCGACGTCCTCGCAGTGCAGGGTCACCCCGGCAAACCATATCCGCCAGCCGCGCACCGGGCGCCAGGAGCTGGGCCAGACAGGCGTGACGCCGCTGCCAGTCCACCGTCCACGGGTGCTCGCGCGGATTGCCAGTCCGGATCGACCTGGGCGAGTTCGTCGGCCCGCCGACGGGCGCGTCCAGGGCCCTCCCGGCTCCGCGCGCGCTGGCCGGGGCGATTGGTGTGCGGCGCGCACCGGACCCTGCGGAGAACCGCTGCACCAGCGGCTCGTTGAAAGGTGCACGCCGCCCCGGGGTTTCTGCTCCCTCCCGGGGCGACGCCTCCTTTCTGCCGGGGAGCCAGGAGTGCTGGGCCGGGGCCGTCCCGGGAGGACTTCGCAGGCAGGGCCAGTCCTGGCACGCCACCCGCATCCGGCCGGACCCGAGTGGTGGTGTCGGCGGCCGGGTGTCAGGGCCCGTGTACCCCGGCAGGCCGTGGGTGTTCTCGTTCGATCCGCGCTGCCGGACGTCCCCCGGTGCTGCACCGCTTCGATCACCGCACGATCGCGCCGACGGCCGCGGCCGCGGGCGCGGACGAGGCCGCTGCAGGCTCGCCCGGGAACCGGTGGTCAGTGGAAGCCGAGCATGCCGGGGGTGTCGATGCCGATGGCGAGGATGCCGGGCGGGTAGCGGTTCTCGTCGTCGGTCAGGAGGATCGGCATGCCGCCGGTGCCCGTGCGGCGCAGTGCGGTGTAGAGGGCATGGCAGGTGTCCATGCCGCCGTAGCCGTCGCGGAACATTGTGCCCACGGCCGGTGCGTCGATCTGCCCGAGCGGCTCGACCTCGGCGCACGGGTATCCGAGGACGGCGCGGGAGGCTCCGGAGTGGTCGGCCTCGGCCTGCGCCAGGCACAGTGCCGGTACGAGGAGCCGGTCTCCGCTCGCGGTGACGTTGACCGCGAGCGCGTTGAGCGCCTTGTGCCCCGAGGCGAGGGCGGTCACGGCACTGGTGTCCAGAATGATCACGCGGCGTCCCTGCCCGGCATGGCCAGCACCTTCTCCGCCGCGATCCGTCGCAGGTTGCCGAGTACATCGAGTGCGGCGAACTCCTCGTCGCTGACGTCGACGCCGATCACCTCACGCGCATGCGCCCGGGCTGCCGCCACCTGCTCGGCCCGCTGCGCGGCGGTGGGTTCCGCGGCCGCGAGTGCGTCGACGAGCTGGCCGATGCTCAGCCCGCGCTCCCCGGCGAGCTCAGCGAGGTGGTCACGCGTCTGCTTCGTCACCTGGATCGTCGTATTAGCCATAACTAGACCATAGCAGTCCTATAGTGGTGCTGGTGGTTGCCGACGGGGGACATCCCTGACTCCTTACTGCGGTCAGTGTTCGACGCGTCCCGGCTGCGCGAGTGATCACGAGGACAAGCGCCGCTCGGCAGCGGGGGAAGCTCTCCAGGCCGAGTTGCGGGAGGCGGAAGCCGTGTGGGAGCGGTTCGTGATCGTCCGTGAGACGGTGGGCGAGGTGTTGGCGGAGTCTCGCGGAGGTGAGGGCGTGGCGCCGGTCGCGGCGGCCGGTGAACAGTCGTCGCAGATCCCGGCGGCGGCGCCCGGCTCGGTGGTGCCGCAGTGGCAGGAAGGGCTCTGTGCGACGGTTCTCGCGCCGGACTACCAGCGGATCCTGAACGCTCTGGCTGCCGGTGGCGGGAAGGCCGGGGAGGCGATGGACTGTCGGCAACTCGCTGCGGCCATCGGTCTGGAGACGGTTGCGGCGAAGGCTGAAGGGGTACGGTCGAAGGCGAAACGCCTGGCCGCGCGGGGCTGGCTGGCGGAGGAAGGTCCGGGACTGTTCAGCGTGCCCGTCGGGCGAGGCGGCGGCTCATGACCGTGCTCATCGACCACTGGATCACCGCCTCCGAGGTGTCGGTGCGTCTCTCGTGGTCACGGGCCAGTCGGCGTGAGTGCATCAGCCGGGCGAACGTGCGCTCCACCAGCCATCTCTTCGGCAGCACGGTGAAACCGCTGGTGTCGTCGCTGCGTCTGACCACGGTCAGCGCGATCCGCCAGGCGTCGCGGGCGAGGTCGACCAGGCGTCCGGTGTAGCCGCCGTCGGCCCACACCCGCGTGACGTGCCAGTGCCGTTCACGCAGCCGGTTCAGGAGTGTCTGTCCCGCGTCCCGGTCGGTGACCGAGGCCGCGGTCACCATCACGGCCAGCAGCAGTCCGAGGGTGTCCACCACGATGTGCCGCTTGCGTCCGTTGACCTTCTTCCCGCCGTCGAAGCCCCTGGTCGAGGCCGGCACCGACGCGGCTCCCTTCACCGACTGCGCATCAATGATGCCTGCCGTCTACTTCGGGTCCCGGCCCGCGACCTGGCGGACCCGCTCGGACAGCCGGTCGTGGAACTCGGCGGGTCAGGCCCTTGTCCCGCCAGCGCCGGAAGAAGGCGTAGACACGGTCCCGGGCGGGGAAGTCCGCGGGCATCGCCCGCCAGGTGATGCCGCCCGCTACCAGGTAGCGCACCACGTCGACCATCTGCCGGTGGCAATAGCTCTCCGGTTGCCCGCCTCGGTCCTCCAGCCGGCCGGGGGCCGGCATCGCGTCGCGTATGGCCGCCCATTCCGCGTCGCTCATGTCGGACGGACACCTCGTGCGCCTGTACGGCCAGTCCCTGGCGTTCCCGAACCGGTGAGCGAGGCAATCACACGTCAGGGGTTGGACGACATCGACGCCGGCACGGAAGACTGCGGCACCAGGGGCCTCCTGTTGCTCGGTTGGATTCGACACCCACGAGCTGTGCGGGAGGCCCCGCTCTCATGCCCGGCCAGTCAGAAGATCACCCGACTGAGCCGACGGCCTCGAACACACGCCCACCAAGATCGATACTGCAACGGCTTCTCAACACAGACCCTCGACCGGCGCCGGTGGCCGCCCCCGCGTGCCCGGTGGTTTGAGCCGGGTGCAAGCTTCTGGCATGACGTGGAGCGCTGGGCAGCGACGCGGATAGGCCGTGGCTACCCCGTATGACTATCACGCCGGGACTTCGGTGCGAAGGCCGGGTTGCGAGGGGACCCAGTGCTGGGCGAAGGTCCGTGCCTCCATAAGGAAGCCGCTGAGGTATCCGTCGTGGGGGAGTTGGGTCTGGTACGCGGTGGTGGGTTGTGGGCCGAGGTGGACGGTGCGGATGGACGGGGCGGCCGCGCACTGCGTGGCGAGGTCGCCGTCGTGGGACAGAAGGGTGAGTGCCAGGGTATCCGTGAGAGGAGCGAGTCCGGCCGGCCTGTGCCAGGGGGCGACCCAGACGCAGGGGAAGGGGAACTCGACCGCACGGCGTACGCCGTCCGGCTCGGACACGCAGGAGACGGCCGGGCGCAGCAGGGCGCTGCCGTCGGCGAGGTCCGTCACCAGCTCGGAGCGGGGGGTGAGTAGCTCCGTCCCGGCGAGGCTCTGGAGCCGGTTGGCGACGGCCTGGGCCTCGGTGAGCGGGCGTGCGGGGAGGGCGGCGTCCGGGTGTTCGGGGGGCAGGTCGGGGAGTTGGGCCAGGCGTTCGGCGAGGGCGTGGGCGAGGGCGCGGTGGTCGGTGCCCTCCTCGGCCAGGATCAGCGTGGTGTTCAGGCACTGCACGCCGCCGTCGGCGGCGACGGACTCGGCGAGCAGGTCGATGTGGTCGGCCCAGTCGACGTCGGCGGTCAGCAGGATCTTGGAGCGGCCCGGTCCCTGCACCCGCACGGTGGGATCGGCGGCGTGCGCGGCGACGACGTCCGGTCCGCCGTAGACCAGCCCGAGGTCGGCATGGCGAGTGAGACTGTTCGCGCAGGCATGGTCGGTCGGCAGGAACGCCAGCGCGGTGGGGTCGAGGCCGGCGCCGAGCAGGGCGCGCATCAGTCGGCGTGGGGTGTACGGGTCACGACGGGAGGGCCGTAGCGCAATCTTGAATCCCAGTGCGAGGGCGGGCAGCCACTCCAGGTGCGGCAAAGGGTGGTTGCCCGGAGCGTGCACGGCCAGGGAGCGGCCCCGGCGAGCCCAGGATGCCCCGTCCCGGAGCGTGGCCGGGGGGCGCTGGCCCTGGAGAGCGGTCGGCAGTTCGGCGGTCGCCCTGGCCACGGTGGCCAGGGTGCGGCGGGCGGCACGCACAGGCACCCCGGACAGGCGTGCCTGTTTGCGGCAGTACGCGTCGGGGCTCTCGTCGCCGAGGGTGTCCTCGGCGAACGCGCGCCCGGCACGGGCGATCACCTCCAGACGATGTCTGTCGTCCGGGGCAGGCCCGGCCTGATGCAGTTCCTCGACGGCAAGTCGTACCAGCAGGGCGGGCGCCAGCCCGAGGTCGGCGACGGGGGTGTTGCTGACGTCCCGCAGAACGTCGCGGTGTCGGGAGCGGTAGTCTGCGCCCGCTCGGATGATCTCGATCTGCTCCATCAGTACACGCCCTCGACGATGGGTCGGCCTGCCGAGGGGAGCGGGCGTACGTCGGCCAGGCCGTCGCCGTTCTCGCCCGGAGCCGGGCGGACGCGGGTGGCGAGGTCGCGTTCGATGATGCCCGGGAGAAAGAGGTCACGGCTCAGGTGGTGCAGCCTGACCTGGCCGCGTTCGCCGTAGTGCGTCTCGGCCCCGGTGAGCGGATCGAGCAGGTCGATCAGGACATGCGGGTGGAAGGGCTGGAAGACGCAGGACGAGGGGTCGTCGGGCCGCCCGGGGCGTTGGGGGGCCACGCCCATCAGGGTGTTGCCGTAGATTCCGGCGAACGGGATGCCGGGGAAGACCTCGTGCTCCAGTAGGTGGAGTGTTTCCGGGTCCGCGGAGGTTCCTGACCAGAGGATGCCGCCGACGCGGTCGCGGATCAGTTGGGTGAGCGCCCGGTCCGCGGCCATGGCGGACAGTACGGGCGGCGTCGCCCACAGGATCTGCACCTGCTGGGACTCCAGTACCCAGCGGGCCTGGTCGACGAGGTGGGCCAGGTAACGTTCGACCTCTTCGGACCGTCCCTCCTGCGCGCAGCGGCGCACCCAGCGCGGGTCGAAGTCCACGGTGAAGCAGGACCCGCCGCGCTGGCGGGCGAGAGTTGTGAACAGCCTGCCTGCGACGTGGGGCCCGGTGGGGCCGAGGTAGAGCCAGTTGCCGCCCCGGGGGAAGCCCATCAGGTCCAGGCGGACGCTGGTCCAGTCCGCGGTGCGTTGCCAGTACCCGAGTTCGACGATCCGCTTGGGGGCGCCGGTTGTCCCGCCACTCTCGTAGATCCGCGCCGACCCGGCTCGTCCGACGGTGCCGCGGGGGACCAGGTCCTCGACGGGCACGGTGCGCCACTCCACGCTGACGTCGGGAAAACGGGCGAGGTCGGCCCGGCCTGTCACCTCGGTCAGCGGGGCGAAGCCGAGCGTCGCGGCCCGCCGCAACCAGAACGGCGAGCCGGTGGCGGGGTCGAAGTGCCAGCGCACGGCCGCCCGTACCAGCTCGTCCGCAGTCGGCAGGTCGTCGAGCGGGGCGTCGAGGAGGGGGGAGCCGCCCAGGGCGGCAGTGGTGGTCACAAGGTGCTCCTGTCGGAACTCGGAATTGGACAAATGCCTTTGCAGGCACCCAGGATGACACCAAAACTCTCACGGTAAGTATTCACGCTGTTGCATGGTGCGACGGAAACAGGAGGGTCATGCGCCCCGTTGCTGTAGTGACCGGAGCGGCTGGGGGGATCGGCGGCGCGGTCGTGCGCGCGCTGACCCTGGCGGGTTGGCAAGTGGCCGCGCTGGACAAGAACGCGGCTGTGCTGGACAAGCTGGTCGCGGATACCGGCCACGGCGTCGGCCTGACCTGCGACGTGTCCGACCGCGCCCAGGTCCGCGTCGCGTTCGCCTCCGCCGAGGCCGGCCTCGGGCCGACGGGGCTGCTGGTCAACTGCGCCGGAATCCTCCGGCCCGGGGCAGCACACGAGGTGACCGACGCGGACTGGGACGCGATGTTCGCCGTCAACACCACCGGTGTACTGAACGCCTGCAGAGAGGCGGCCGCACTCATGGTCCCGCGCCGATCGGGGGTCATCATCACCATCGGCTCCAATGCAGCCCGGGTTCCACGCCTCCAGCTCGCCGCCTACGCCGCGTCCAAGGCTGCCGCCGTGCAGTACACCCGCTGCCTGGGCCTGGAACTCGCGCAGTACGGGATCCGCTGCAACGTGGTCTCGCCGGGCTCCACGGACACCCCCATGCAGCGTGACCTGTGGGACGACGCCGACGCCGGGGCCCGGGCAGCGGTCCACGGTTGCCCGGACGCTTTCCGCCTCGGCATCCCCCTCGGACGTATCGCCGCACCCGGCGATGTCGCCGACGCCGTCGTGTTCCTCGCCTCTGACCAGGCCCGGCACATCACCCTCCAAGACCTCTACGTGGACGGCGGCGCGAGTCTCTGACGCCCCCACGGCCGACCTGGTCAGCCGCCCCACCAAACGGAAGTACCGCCGTGAACCAGACCACCCCGGTCCGCCCCGACATGTTCTGCCCCCTGCTGGACGACTACCGGTGCGGGGACTTCTTCTTCGGCACCGCCCATGGCCGCCTGCTGGCCCGGGACACACTCGCCCGCATCCGCCGCCCGGTCGACGCCCAACTGGCGGCCGAGGTCACCACAAGTCTGCGCACCGCCCGCGAGGGAGGCCACGACAACCCCGTCGCGGTGGGCGCGCTGCCGTTCCACGCCGGGCAGGACAGCAACCTCCACATCCCGCTGACCGTCGCCCGCAGCGCCGCCGCGGGCATCGCCCCGGCGCCCCGCCCGACCGGCCGCGGAGTGCTGGCGGTCTCCCGACTGCCCGAGCCCGAGCAGTACGCGGCAGGGGTGGCGCGGGCAGTCGCCGCCATCCGGGCCGGACATGCCCGTAAGATCGTGCTCGCCCGGGCCCTGGACATCACACCGGCGGATCCTGTGGACCCGGCCGAGGTACTGGCCCACCTGGTGCACCACGACCCGCACGCCTTCGGTTTCGCGGTGTCGGTGACCCCGCGCGACACGACCAGCGCGCACCGCACGCTGGTCGGTGCCAGCCCCGAGCTTCTGCTCTCACGACGCGGGAAGCATGTGGTCAGCCATCCGCTCGCGGGCTCGATCCCCCGCTCCCCGGACCCGCGCGAGGACAAGGCCCGGGCGCAGTCTCTGCAGGCGTCGGCCAAGGACCACGACGAACACTCCCATGTGACCGAGGGCATCGCCGCCGCCCTGCTTCCCCACTGCCGGAAACTTCACGTGCCCGCAGCACCCTCCGTGGTGCGGACCGCGACCATGTGGCACCTGGCCACCCGGATCACCGCCGAACTCCGAAGCCCCGACACCAGTTCGCTGGACCTCGCCCTGGCCCTGCACCCCACCCCGGCGGTCTGTGGCAGCCCCCTCGCCGCCGCGCACGCCGTGATCGCCGCGAGTGAACCCTTCGACCGGGGCCTCTACACCGGCATGGTCGGCTGGTGTGACGAGAGCGGCGACGGTGAATGGGCCGTCACCATCCGGTGCGCCGAGATCAACCATCGCAACGTCCGCCTCTTCGCCGGGGCCGGGATCGTCGCCGACTCCTGCCCCGAGTCCGAACTGGCCGAGACCAGCGCCAAGTTCCAGACCATGCTCAACGCCCTGGGCCTTCCGAACACCCTCTGATCCGGCCCCATGCCGAAACTCCGCACTTCCGCAGCCAGTCAAGGAGCAACCGCACCCATGTCCCTGCCGGCGATCACGCCCTACCCCATGCCCGCGCCCGAGGAACTGCCGGCGAACAAGGTCGACTGGCCCCTCGACCCGCGCCGTGCCGCCCTGCTCATCCACGACATGCAGGACTACTTCCTGGCCCCCTTCACCCCCGGCAAACCGCCGCTGACGGAACTCCTCACCCACATCATCGCCCTGCGCCAGGCATGTGCACGCCACGCAGTTCCGGTGGTGTACTCCGCCCAGCCGGGAGGTCAAAGCCCTGACCAGCGCGGACTGCTGCAGGACTTCTGGGGCGACGGCATCCCCGACGACCCGTACAGCACACGCGTCACCCCGGCCCTGACCCCCACCGAAAACGACATCCGCCTCACCAAATGGCGCTACAGCGCCTTCGTCCGCACCGACCTCGCCGACCAGCTCGCCGCCGCCGGCCGCGACCAGCTGATCATCAGTGGCATCTACGCCCACATCGGTTGCCTGACCACCGCCTGCGACGCCTTCATGCGGGACATCCAGCCCTTCCTGATCGCCGACGCCGTCGCGGACTTCACCCCCGCCCACCACACGGACGCCCTGACCTACGCCGCCCAGCGGTGCGCCACCGTCACCACCACCCACTCCGTCCTCACCCAATTCGCCCAAAGGCCCGTAGACCGGAGCTGAGCTCGGCCCCACGTCCACCACACCTACAAACAGCTCCAGAGGCACTCGATGCAGCCAGCCGGGTGGCGCCCGAGACGCTGTAGGCGACGTGGAACTTCCTTCCGATCAGCGTCGCCACCCTTGATGCGGTCCACACCTGTGGTGGAGAGGGGGCGGGAGGGGTGGGGGGTATACGGATGTCGATGATGATCGGCGGGGGAGCTGGCGGAGCTGGAGAAGGCAGGGCCGGTGAGGGCGGGACCAGGGGCGGCAGGGTCGGGGGTGGCAGGGCGCAGCCAGTGGTGATGAGAACGGCGCCGAGGAGGAGTTTCGCCCGCCCGGACGGTATGTGCATGGGCAGGGCCTCTTTCGTTTCGGCTGAGGTGCGCTCAGCAGGTGCCCTGCTGTGCGGTCAGGCGGTTTCGAGGGTGCGGATGAAGATGCCCGGGGAGGTGAAGAACTGGTCGATGGTGCGCCACAGGGCCCCGATGGCGTGGGCGAGTTCGGTGGGGGCGGTGGTGATGATGTACAGCAGGATGATCAGCACCAGCCAGAACAGGACGCTGCGGGGACGGCTCAGCATGACGGCCTCCCTGCTCGGTGCTGTTCGAGGTACGCGGGCGGGGTGCGCGGCCCGGTCCCGGGAATGGGTTCCTGCGCCGGTGTGGCGTGGGCCGTCTCAGGACACGCTCTTGAACTTTGGTGGTTACCGGGTGCGGGTGTGGTGCCACCACAGCAGGGCGCCGGTGGCGAGCAGGGCGTTGCGCCCGGTGTTCCCGCCTCCGGCGAACAGACCCTTTTTGGTGGGGCCCCGGTTGACGTTGATGCTGAGTTCGCGGTCGGCGAGGGAGGTGACGATTTGGCGGATCTGCTGGGGCATCTGCCCGCCGGTGGACATCGCTTCCAGCAGGGTGCGGGCGGCCTGGGGGCCGGAGAGGTGCTCGGAGGCCAGGTGGAAGACGAGGGGACGCAGTTCTTCTTCGAAGACGTCGATGATGGACAACTCGGGGCACAGGTGCCGGATGGAGCCTTCGATGTTGGCGAAGGACTTGCCCAGGATGGAGACCATGGGGCTGGTCTTGATGCCGCGCCGGGTCGAACACTCCAGCACCGCGGTCAGGGTGACGCCGAAGTCGAGCTCTTCGAGGGAGGCGGTGGCGATCTGGGGGACCAGGGCT
The DNA here is from genome assembly GCF_039533765.1 of Streptomyces enissocaesilis. Lineage (NCBI taxonomy): Bacteria > Bacillati > Actinomycetota > Actinomycetes > Kitasatosporales > Streptomycetaceae > Streptomyces > Streptomyces enissocaesilis. The sequence continues at coordinate 22,637 of NZ_BAAAUD010000026.1, forward strand.
GCCATGTCGCCCTCGAAGTCGGCGAGCTGCGCCCATGCGGTGGGGTGTCCCATCTCGACCCAGGCTTTGGCCACCCCGGCGCCGTCGTTCTGCGCCAGGCACATCAGGATCCGCATAATGCTCTGGCTCAGGGGCCGGTCGATGCGCCCGACCATGCCCCAGTCGATGAGGTGGGCCGGCGAGCCGGGGTGGACGAAGATGTTGCCGGGGTGGGGGTCGGCGTGGAAGAACCGCTTGGTGAAGTAGCCCCAGTACATGAACGCCAGCAGCTCGCGGCCGATATCGGCGCGCTCCTGGGCACTGAAGGCGGCCGGGTCGGCGTCGCGGATGGAACAGCCCGGAGCCAGGCTCTGGATCAGGACCCGGGGCGTGGCCGTGATCACCTGGGGGACGGTGACGTGCTTGAAGCCGGCGCTGTGGGCGGCCGCGGTCTTCATGTGCCCGGCCTCCAGGACGAAATCGAGTTCCGGCCGCATCGCATCGAAGACGACCTTCAGCATGGCGTCGATGTCGATGACGGCGTTGAACTTCGGGGCCCGCCGTCCGGCGAAACGGGCCAGGCGGCGCAGCAGCGCCATGTCCGCCTCGACGACCTCGCGCACACCAGGCCGCTGGATCTTCACCGCCACCGGGGTGCCGTCGGTCAGATCCGCCCGGTAGACCTGCGCCAGGGATGCCGCCCCCAGCGGAATGTCGGTGTCGATCTCCTTGAACTGCGAGGTCCAGTGCGCCCCCAGTTCGGCGGCCAGGACCGGCTCGAAGTCGGTGAACGGGCTGAGGGTGACCTGGTCGTGGAGTTTCTGTAACTCGCCGACCATGGAAGGGGGGACGAAGTCGGGGCGGGTGGAGAGGATCTGCCCGATCTTGATGTAGAACGGGCCCAGACCTTCCAGAGCCTCACGCACCGCCCGCGCCCGCTCCCGCGCCCCTTCCTTCCCGTCATCCGCATGGCGGTGGCGGATACCGCGTCTGATCTCCCGACGGGTCAGATCGCCCAAGACCTCGGCGACCTGACGTGCACGACGGCCATGACCCATGGGGTGCTCCCGGTTGAGGGGGCCGATCTCTGACGCCGGCCTGGCGAGTGCGCTGGAGGCTTACGGGGGCGGGCATCCGGTCCGCCAGGCGGGGGACAACCGGCGGGTGGCCAGGTCCCCATAAGCCTGATGCCGACCGGTGGCAGCGGTCTTCACCGACAGGGATCCTTGTCACCCGGGACGCGGGGACGGAGAGGAGCCAAATGCTTGCGCCTGTCTGCGATGCTGCCGTGCCTGCCGTTGTGGGGCCTGGTCCTGGTTTCGGCACGGTGGCGCGTTTCGTTGACGGTGCAGGAGTGACCGCTGCGTCGGCCGGGCCGTCCATCGGCCGGAAGACCGCTGCACCTGCCCCTTTTTCATGGGGCGGGGGAAAGCCCCGTCACCGTCTGCGGGCCGGTACCGCTCAGGCCGGCGGCCAAGGCGGCCGCGGGCGCGGTCATGGCCCGGGTGATGACCGCGCCCAGTACCTCGTAGGTGCAGTCACTGCCGGTTGCCTGGTCATAGGCCCGGAACAGGTGCCCCGCCCGGACTTCCTGGCTCAACTCGCCCAGGCAAACCGTGCGGTGCTCCCAGTCGTCGTAGAGCTCTCCTCCGCTTTGCCGGTAGAGCACTCGTTCACGGCGCGCACCCGTGCTCGCGGGTTCCTGGCCCGGCAGCATCATCGAGGAGGGCTTTCCTGGCTGCCGCTCCCGGCCGGTCAGGCCGGGCCCCCTGTGACCGGGGAGCCCGGGCGCCCGGACAGGCCGGAATCCTCCCTGGCCTGCGCGTTTCCGGCGACGGAGACGCCGGCAGAGGCGGAGGCGGCATGGGGTGATGCCGGCGGGGGAGCGGTGTTCTGGGTCGTCGGTTTCAGGGGCTTGCTCACCGCGTTGCGCAGGTCGTGTTCGAGGTCCCGTGTCCGGTCCAGGACGCTGTCGGCGAAGTCCTTGGCCTCTTCAAGGACGTTGCCCACGAATTTGGTGATACCGGTGCGCTGGCTCATCAGACCTCTTCCTGTGCTTTGCGGTGGGGCCGGCCATCGGGCCGCGACGTGATGCCGGCGCTTTTGCGCACAGTGAGCGCCGGATCTTAGGGGTGACGTGTCCGGTTTCGCAGAACCGTTCCGCTTCGCGCTTACCCGTTCGCGCTTGTCGTTGTCCGGCCGGGCCGGTGGTTCATCCAGCGTCACCTTTCGCGCCTCGACCGGGCAAGCCCGAAGTGTCAGCGCATGCAGCACAGCAGGGGCGTGCGCGCACTCCACCAGTAACACCAGCGCATCCACCCCCGGCCCGGCCCCCGGACCGCCCCGCACGATCCCCACACAGCCTCAGAGGCCGGGCTGCGGGTGCGTTCACGCTCCGCTCGCAAGGCCGGTGGGAGAAACGATTCACACAGCAACAACGCATTACCACCGCCCACGCCTCATCGCCCGCAGCCGACCCCGCCCGTGCAGCCACCGCACACGCCACTCCTGCCCTGGGGACTGTGCCGGGTGGGACCGAAAGGGCCAGGGCGCATTACAGGGGTGAGCGCCGGTCGCACCGGGCCGGCCCTGTCGGCGCGGCGGCCTGGGCCGAGTGCACCCAGTGCTCCCGGCGCTCCCGCCCCCAGGCGTCGATGTGCGTGAGAAGAGGGCAGGTGTAGAAGGCACCGTCCCTGAGGTGGTGCCTGAGGAAACCCCAGACCAGTACCTGCGTCTTTAAAGGCCCTGTACGCGGGTGGAAGGAACCTCCCCTCCCCATGGCTCCGTTACCGCTGCACGACACCCTGGCGGCACGCACCCACCCTCCCGGCGTCACTCCCAGCGGCCCACACGCCGCACCCCCTACCGCGGCCGGTCCTCCGGCCCGCTCCGCGGGAGGATCTGTTGATGGCTGACTCCCTGCATCAGCTCGTCACCGCTCAGCCTTCCGCATCGCCGACATCCACTTCCAGCCCCGCTACGTCTTCGCTGCCATCGACGCCGGCTGCGCGGCAGTGCGCGTGAACCCGGGCAACATCAAGAAGTTCGACGACAAGGTCAAGGAGATCGCCCGAGCCGCCTCCGCAGCCGGGATCTCCCTGCGGATCGGGGTGAACGCCGACAGCCTGGACGTCCGGTTGCCGGAGAAACACGGCAAGGCCAGCCCCCGGGCCCTGGCCGAGTCGGCCCTGTGGGAGGCCTCTCTGTTCGAGGAGCACGGGTTCACCGATTTCAAGATCAGCGTGAAGCACCACGCCCCCCAGACCATGATCGCCGCCTACCGGCAACTCGCCCAGAGGTGCGACTACCCCCTGCACCTGGGCGTCACCGAAGCCGGACCACCCCCGCAGGGCACCATCAAATCCGCCACCGCCTTCGCCATCCTCCTGGCCGAGGGCATCGGTGACACCCTCCGGGTCTCCCTCACCGCACCCCCCGTCGAAGAGGTCAAGACCGGCATCCAGCTCCTGCAAGCCCTGGGCCTGCGCCCCCGCCGGCTGGAAATCGTCTCCTGCCCCTCCTGCGGCCGCGCCCAGGTCGACGTCTACGCCCTGACCGCCAAGGTCCAGGCCGCCTTCGAAGGCTTCCCCCACCCGTTGCGGGTCGCGGTCATGGGCTGCGTCGTCAACGGCCCCGGCGAAGCCCGCGAAGCCGACCTCGGAGTCTCCTCCGGCAACGGCAAAGGCCAGATCTTCGTCCGCGGCCAGGTCATCCGCACCGTCCCCGAAGCCCAGATCGTCGAGACGCTCATCGAAGAAGCCCTGCGCCTGACCGAATCCAGCGACGAGGTACCGGTATGACTCTCATATCTCCCACACCAGCCCCTGTGCCGGCGCTGGACCTGCCGCGCTTCAAAGCAGCAGTCGAGGAGGTCCTGTCCGGCTTCCTCCTGGACAGGACGCACCACGCCACCCACGAGCCCGACCTGTCCAGCCTCGCCCTGGCGCTGCAGCAGTTCCTGGCCGCCGGGGGCAAACGCATCCGCCCGACCCTGACCCTGGTCGGATGGCACATCGGCGGCGCACACGGCAGCCACCGGGCCGCCCTGCACCTGGCCGCATCCCTGGAACTCTTCCACGCCTTCGCACTGATCCACGACGACGTCATGGACTCCTCCGACACCCGACGCGGTCAACCCACCGTCCACCGGGCCTTCGCCCAACAGCACGGCGGCACCCCCCAGGCCGCCGACCAGTACGGAGAAGGCGCCGCCATCCTCACCGGCGACCTCGCACTGATCTGGTCCGACCAACTCCTCCACCAAGGCAACCCCACCCCCCAACAGCTCGCCGCCGTTCTGCCCCTGATCGACGACATGCGCACCGAAGTCACCCTGGGCCAGTACCTCGACCTCACCCTCACCGGCAACCCCACCCGGGCCGACGTCGCCTCCGCCCTGCGCGTCATCCGCTACAAGACAGCGAAATACACCATCGAACGACCCCTGCACCTGGGAGCGGCCCTCGCCGGCGCCGGCCAGCACCTCCTGCAGGCCTTGTCCGCCTACGCCCTCCCGCTGGGTGAGGCCTTTCAACTGCGCGACGACCTGCTGGGCGTCTTCGGCACCCCCGCCACCACCGGCAAACCCGCCCTGGACGACCTGCGCGAGGGCAAGGCCACCGTCCTGATCGCCCTCACCCTCAACCGCGCCTCCCCCCGCCAACGCGACCAGTTGCACCGTCTGCTGGGCTGCCCGACCCTGACCGAGGACCAGGCCCGGACCGCCCGGCACCTCATCACCTCCACCGGCGCCCGCGACCTCGTCGAAGACATGATCAACGAGCGGTACCACCAGGCACTCACCTCCCTGGAAGAAGCCCCGGGCCTGAGCACCGCAGGCGCCGACGCACTACGCCTACTCGCCGACCAGGCCGTGAAACGGTCCGCATGAACACCCCGCCGAGCCACCCCCACTGCCGGGTTCTCCTCGCTTCCCCCCCCCGCGGCTGGTGCGCGGGCGGTGCCCCGTGGATTGCTCGTCCGGGCCATCTTCACGGTCAGCGGCGGAACCACTCGACCAGAACCACACCCCATCGACCTTCCGGCCCCCTCCAACCGGCAGAGACTGCCCCGCTCAACAACGGCAGCACACCACCGCCAGCGCGAACAACCTCTCGGGACAGGCTTCACCCCACCGAGCGAAGATCACCAACAGCATCCTGAAAGTGAGCCAGAACCGCTACCGCCCTGCGTCGGCCAGGGTGACAGATACGCGATCCACAAGTTCCTGAATCTGAGTGTCGGTGTACCAGGCTCTGCTGTACGTCAGGTCGATTGCCAGGCGGCCTCGGTAGCGGCTGACGACGGCGAAGAGCATCGGTACGTGGCCGAGCGGGGCAATGCGCACGTTGGTGATCCTGAGCTCCTTCGGCAGGTCCGGTCCGGCGATGGTTCCCACGTTGGTGATGACCAGGGTGGGTGGGTGCTGGTCGAGCATGTAGGGGAAGGCGGCCAGTTCCATCGCGGCGGCCCCGCTGTCCAGATCTGCACGCAGACGGGCGTTCAGTTCCTGTCCGACTTCGACCGGATGCGCGTGCTCGTCGATGTCCAGCCGGACGGAGGTAGTGGTCGCCGCCGATTGCAGTACCTGGGCGGGCAGCGGCGGTGAGAGCCTGCGGCGCATGTCCACCGCTGTGGTGCACAGCATCCGCACCGGACCCTCTGGCACGGGAAGTACAGAGCGCAGGCTGGTCAGCAGGACACCCGACACCAGTGCGTTGAGGGTGAGCGAGGTGTCCCGGGCACGTTGGGCCAGACGCTCGCAGTGGTCGGGGCCGGCTTCGACGGTGGTGATGCCGAAGCTCAGATCAGGGCCGGGCCCGTTGTTGTCAGCGGCGAGGGCGGGCAGCAGTGCGGGTGCAGCCTGGGCGTCCAGCCGGGCGCGTTCGGCGACGAACTCGCGCAGCTGTCCGTCGGTGAAGCGAGCGCTGAGTACCTCGTCCAGCGCAGGTGCGAGCACGGGCTCGACGCGCTCCACCGGCAGCGGTCGGCCGGTGGCCAGTGCGGCGTAAAGGGCCCACAGGCGCTCGTGCACCGCCAGGTAACACGTGGCGTCGACGAAGGCGCGCGGCAACGTCATCACCACCCGGGACCCTCCGCTTGCTGGCAGCAGCGTCAACCTGAGCAGCGGTGTACGGTCCCAGGCCAGAGGGGCGCTGACCTCCCCGTCGAAATCGGTGCCGCGGTTGAGTTCAGGTTTCGGGGCTGTCGCGTCGATCCGGACCAGCGGTCCGTTCCCGGCTTCGGTGACGATCCTTCCACCGAGCAGGGGGTAACACTCCTGCAGCCGGTCCAGCGCCTGGGCCAGGACCGTTTCGTCCACGTCGCCCTCGACGTCGCAGTGCAGTACGACCCTCACTCCCGCTGCGGCGATGGCCGCCTCGTGCGGTGCGAGCAGACGCTCTGTCATGATGCTCTCCCCTGTCAGGCTGTCGGGTCGGAATCGGCTCATCCTGGCCAGCAGCTCCATGTCTTCGTCCTCGGCCGGGCTTCTCGCTCGTTCTGTCAGCGCTGGCGGTCAGCTGCTGATGCGGCCAGTTCGGTGAACTGGTGGGGGGTGGTCAGACTGGTGAGTTCGGCGCACGCCTGTTCGGCATAGGTGGAGGCCATCCGGGCCGCTTTGGTGAGAGCGCCGGTCCGTGTCAGCACGGTAAGGAGGTCACGGTGTGCGGTGACGGGGTCGGTGCCGCCGCGGAATACGGTGGCCAGCCGGTCGCGGTCGTTCTGTCGGGTCCCGCCGCCGAGTAGACCGGCCCGCTCATCGGTGTACTCCGTCAGCCGCAGCGCCTCCATGACTTCCCCGGCGTGCCGCAGATCCGGCAGCCCCCGCGCGACGCGGAAGAACTCCAGATGCTGACGTACGGTCAGGGCCTCGTCGACCACCGCGTCCTGCGGGCAGTAGCCGAAACGCCCGCCATGACGGACCGTGCCACGATGCGGGCGCAGCTCACCGGACAGAATCCTCAACAGAGTTGATTTGCCCGCGCCGTTCTCCCCGACGATCCCCGTCAGCACACCGGGCCGCAGATCGAGTTCCAATCCGCGAAGGACCTCACGTCGATCGTACGCGTGATGCACGTCCCTGACCTCCACCGAACCCCCAGGCTCATTGACCGTGCCATGCACTCCACCGTCGACTACCTGCCGTCACGGCAAGAGCATGCATCGTATAGAGGTGGAAGGGTGGTTGAAGCAGCTGACTAGCCCAGAGGAGTGAACCCTGAGTGGGTGGCCACGGTCGACACCGCAACCATGCAGGACAGGCGGAAATGGGTAGGGCGCGGCTTTTTCTGCAGTGAGCCAAGATGATCATCCGCTTCGTGATCGGGGACCAGATCACCGGCGCCGCCGACCTGCTCGCCGCAACCTGAGCCGCTGTCACCACCGAAGCCGAAACGCGCCGAACCGGCTCACACCCTCGAGCACTCGCTCAACCTGACAACGCCCTACGGTCGGTTCGAGCTGGATATGAACAGCCGCTTGGAGCTGGACCTGGCCGCCGGGGCCGCGTCGGTGCCCGGCCCGCGCACGCCCGAGGTCCAGAGCGCGGCGTCCTCCGCGTGACCGGCGCCGGGCGTACGGCGGAGGCATGGGTCGGGCGGGCGCGCCGCTGCGCGTACATCCTCTGCTCCCAGCCGTTGCCGGTGGCGTGCTTCAGTCGGTCTTCGCCGACTCGTCGAAGAATCTGACGATCCGGGGCAGGGCTTGCCGAACCGATCCGTTGTGGTCGTAGTCGCCGACGTCGGTCAGCCGGCGTGCGGCGCCGTTCCTCGTCAACTGGTCGGCACAGTAAGCCGCGTGACTGAAGTCGACGTCCTTGTCGCCCCGGCCGTGAAAGATCTCCACCCGTACGTTCGGCCGCCAGTCGCACGTGTTGTCCATCGGGCGCAGCTTGTCCTTCAGGACACCGTCGGGCTTGCGGATCTTGTTCAGGAAGTCCTCGGTGAACAGGTCCTTGGACGCCGACGGGAGTTCGCTGACGATCTGCCCGGCGGTGTGATGGCCGTCGAAGAGACCCTCCACCTTGCTGTCGTAGGGGGAGCGGAAGACATCGCCGGGTGACGTGTAAAGGCCGTACATCTTGTTCCAGGCGGTGACGAAGTAGGCGAGGTAGATGCCGGATTTGGCGATCTTGTCGTCGGCTGCGGCGGCCTCGAAGGCCGAGAGGTTGTAGGGGCCGCTGACCGGGGCGAGTGCCCCCAGCCGGAAGTAGCGGTCGGCGCCCTCCTGCTGAAGCGCCCGGCCTACAAGCATGGTCGCGGGGCCGCCCTGCGAGAACCCGCTGACCTGAACCTTCCGCTTCAGCTCCCGGCCGTTCCGGTGGGCGAAGGCCCGGGCCGCGCGCAGGCCGTCCACCGAGGCCGCGACGGTGGCCCGGGGGTCACCGTACGGGTGGAAGCCTTCGCCCGAGCCGAGGCCCACGTAGTCGGGCGCCGAAACGGCCCGCCCGGTCGAGGCGAACAGCAGGGCGACGAGCCGGTCGTTCGACTTCGGATTCTCCGAGGCGACGTCCTTGCGATAGACGGTGGTGCCGTGCAGCCAGGAGACGGTGGACAGGTGGCGCGCCCCGTTCTTGGGCAGGACGACGAGCTGGCTCGCGGTCGTGGGGGCGCCCGCGCTGTCAGTGGTGCGGTAGGCGACCCGATAGGCGGTCACGCCATAGCGGACCTGGGACGAGTCGATCTTTCCCCGGAGTTCCCCGGCCACTTCCTCCACTGCAAGGTCGGCCGCTTGCTCGACGGAGACGACGGCCCCGCCCTGTGTCCGCTCACTGTGGGAACCGGCCGCCGCCGAGACCGGAGCCACCAGGGCGGACACACTGCCGAGGACCGCCGCACCAGCCACAATCCGGATACCTGTTCGCTGTAAAGTCATGGATGGATCATGCCCGTCGGCCGCTCCGCTGGGACATGGAGCGACCCCCCGGGCCGCAAAGGGGGGAAACCCCCTCGGGGCCCGTAGGGGATGCCGGCTGCCCTGCCCCCTACGGGAGAGGCTCTGTAATCCCGGCTCGGACACCAGGGAGCAGGTAACCCGCTGGTAGGTTTCGGATGTTCGGCGACGGCGGCGGGCAGCAGGGGCACGCTCGGCGACGTGCCGGGCGACTACGTCGACGCCGGGGCGGGCGTACCGCTCCAGGAAGCGGACGGAGGCGTGGCGGGAGCGGGCCAGCAACATCGGGGTGGAGGTGCCGCCCTCAGCGTCGTGGGTGAGGGCACTGTGGCGGAGCCGGTGCAGGGTCCAGCCGTCCAGCTCCTCGATGTTCTGGGGTGAGGCGAGCGGGTTGGCCAGCAGCCGGGTGTTCTCCTCGAAGATCTCCTCAGCCCGCCGGTAGGAGAGCCGGGCGCGGCCGGTCTCGGTGCACACGTCGAGCGTCGGTGTTCCGGCCGGCGGTGATCCGCGGGGCTCCGTAGGTGCCGTCCGACTCTTGGTGGACGGCCCGTATCCGGGCGGCCAGCCGGGCGTCGGCCTCCTGCCGTCGGGCTCGGTGGACGGCAGTTCGGCGCCAGTAGTGGAAGCTGGAGCGGGCGATGCCGAGGATGGTGCACAGCCGCTTCACGCCGTGGCGGCGCTGGTGGTCGGCGACGCACTGGAAGCGGTTCACCAGCGCGTCTCCGCGGCGAAATACTTGGCCGCTTTCCGCAGGATCTCGCGTTCCTCCTCCAGTTCGCGGACCCTCTTCCGCAGAGCCGCGTTCTCCGTCTCCAGCACAGACGAAGGCTCCGTCGGTTCCTCAGGCTGACGCCCCCGGGCGGGCAGCCTTTGTGTGGTCCGGGAGCTGATGAATCGGTCCGGTCGTCGAGATGGCTGCTGCCACGCCGCGCTGGTGCCGGTGCGCGGTAGGGCGCCAGCGCGGCGGTGGGGTGAGGTCAGGGCCTGACGAGCGCCTCAGGGAGGGGCTCGAAGGTCATGAAGTTGCGCAGCTCGGTGTCCGTCACTGTTCCGTACCGCGCGGTGACCGCACCTTCCGTGGGGACGACTCCAAGATTCGCACCGGCCGGCTCCCCCGCGTCATGGCCGGCCTGCGCAATCTCGCCATCGGCATCCACCGCCAAGACGGCCACCCCAACATCGCCGCTGCCCTGCGCCACACCGCCCGCAACACTCACAGACCCCTGACCGCACTCGGCCTCACCGGATGAACCCGGACAGATCCCCATCATGCAAAGGCCCCTGCGTCGAGACCGGCCTCGGCGAGCAGGTCCTTGAGCACGCGGTACGGCCTCCGGCGCGGCGGACACACGAGAGGCCGCCAAGTGCCGCCGATGGCTGATATTGCCCATTGGACGCAAAAAGATGCGAAAAAATTGCATTAAAACAACAAATCAATGGAGGCCGTGAAGGCTCAAATCGGGAGAAAACGATTGATGACCTTCCTTCTGTTCGCCGAGATGAAATGAATCGGCTTGAAGTGTCACTTTGTGACGGGTTTCGGCTCCCGCGTGGTACCGATCGGCGAGTTGTGAGGCGGAACCCCGTCCGCAAAGTTCGAAGTTGTTTACGCAATTAAGCTGCGGGAACTAGTAACGTCATGATCTACCGCACCGGGGAGCCGTGATCTCCACCGTGCCGGGGGAGGGGGTGTGCGCGAGTCGTCGGCCAGGGCGCTCGGGGAGCGATTCCCGTCCCACGCGACGGGGTCGGATGTTCACGTCGACCGAACGGCCGCCGTTAGAGCGGCGCACCTGTGACGCACGCCTGCCTCAAGGAGATGCACGCATGGGAATCCCCTCGGATCTGTCCCGTCCGGCGGACCCTGTCGTGACCTCGCCGGGCGGTGACCCCGACCGCGGGTTCCAGGGTGTCGGGGAGGGCGTCGAGGTGGTGCCGCTCGCCCTGCTGCGGCCCGCCGATTCGCCGCGGCTTTCGGGACTCTGCGAGCAGCACGTGCGCAAACTGGCCGACACCGAGAGCGGCATGAGGCCCATCACCGTGCACCGCGCGTCGATGCGCGTCATCGACGGCATGCACCGGCTCAAGGCGGCCGAGCTGGCGGGGGCCGACCGGATCGCGGTGCGGTTCTTCACCGGGAACGACGAGGAGGCCTTCATCGAGTCCGTGCGGGCGAACGTCGCCCACGGACTCGCCCTGGGACCCGCGGAACGCAAGGCCGCCGCCCTCAGGATTCTGACGGCACAGCCGGAACTGTCCAACCGCTCCATCGCGGACATCGTGGGTCTGGCGGCCAACACCGTTGCCCGGCTGCGCTGTTCGACTGCGCAAGGTGCGCAGTCGACCGGCCGGATGGGCAGGGACGGCCGGTTCCGCCCTCTGGAGACGGCGGACCTGCGCCGCCGGGCGGCCGAGATCATCGCTCAGCAGCCGGGTGCCCCCCTGCGGGCCATCGCCAAGGAGGTGGGCCTGTCTCCCGGCACCGTCGCCGACGTGCGCCGGCGGGTGCGGGAGGGGGAGGATCCCGTACCCCGGGGCGCGGCGGGTCCCGGCGGTCCGGAGGCGGGTGAGCAGGGGAATGCGGCACCCGCCGGCCCGCCCGCTCCGGTGGACGCCGACGAGTTGTGGCAGCAGCTCGGCCGCGATCCGGCGCTGCGGCTCAGCGAGCCGGGGCGTCGGCTTCTGCGGCTGCTCACCAGCCACGTCGTCGACGCCCAGGCGGCCGAGGTGGTGCCCCGCCACTGCGTCGACCGGGTCCTCACCCTCGCACGGGAGTGCGAGCGCGCGTGGGCCGAGTTCGCACACGCCCTTGAGACGCGCACGGCGGGAGGCATCCGATGACCACCAGCCACAAGCTGTCCCTCCCGGCCGACGGCCCCGGCCTCCAGGTGGAGTTCGCCGGAGCCTCCGGCGCCGACGGTCCGCTCACCTGGGGACAGCGTGAGATCTGGGAGGTGCTCCGCTGGAAGGGCGCGGACCGGTCCGCCCTCAACGTCAAGCTGGTCGTGGACGTCCCGCCGGGACTGTCGTGCGAGGCACTGATTCCCGTGATCGAGCGGCTGGTGGTGCGCCACGAGGCGCTGCGGACCACGTTCCGGGCGGACGCCGACCTGGGTGCCCGGCAGACCGTGCACGGCAGCGGGTGTCTCGCCGTCGCACGCCGGGTCCACGCGTCCGCCACCGAGCCCTCCCGTGGCACGGCGAACCGCCTGGCGGCCGAGCTGCTCCACCGTCCTTTCGGCGAAGACGAGTTCCCGACGCGCTGGGGGCTGGTCGTCGACGCGCGGAACCGCCCCCGGCACCTGGTCGTCGCGCTCTCACACCTCGCGGTCGACGGCCCGAGCCGCAACATCGTGCAGCGGGAACTGGGCACGCTTCTCCGCCGGGGCGCCCTGGAGCCGAGGGCCCCGCAGCCCCTGCAGCGCGTCGCCTTCGAGCAGTCGGCACCGGGCCGGCAGGCACACGGCAGGAGCCTGGACCACTGGCGGAAGTGGTTCGCCGACGTGCCGTCGGTGATGCTCCGGGAGGCCGTACCGGTGACCGGAGGGCACGCGGACGCCGCCGCCGCGATGTCCTCGCCCGCCCTGTCACTCGGGGCGGCGGTCCTGGCGTGCCGCAGCGGCCTCACGGCCCCGCAGGTGGTGCTGGCCATGACCTCCGCCGTGCTGGGAGACCGGTTGGGTCTCACGGAGTGCGGGCTGCGCGTACTGGTCGGAACCCGGTTCCGCAGCGGCCTCCGGGAGTACGTCGGACCGATCAACCAGAACGCCGCCGTTCACACATCCTGGTCGCCGGCCGACGAACTGGTCTCCTACCTGCGGCGGGCGGCAGCAACCGCGGTGCGCAGCTACCTGCGCACCGAGTGCGACCCGGGCGCCCTGATGGCGCTGGAGACGGAGGCGGCGGAGCGCCGGTCCGTCGAGCGGGGCGGCTACTGCTTCTTCAACGACCTGCGCGACGCCCACCGGGAGTCCGAGCCCCGGGACGCCCCCGAGGTACTCGGCTCCGGTGCCCTGGCGGAACTGCTGCCCCGCACGACGGTCGTTCCCGTTCCCTACGATCCGGCCATGAACGCGAACCTGTTCCTCAATCTCATCAGCCTCCAGGACATCGGTCTGCTCGACGTCCGTATCCGCTCGGGATTTCTCGGGGTCACTGCCGGAGAATTCCTGCTGAAGCTGGAATCGGCGATTTGCGAGGGCGCGCGCGGGAATCGCCGCATCACCGTCGGGGAATCGCTCGACGCGATTCACTGACGAAGTATCAGGAGAGCCTCGCGGCCAGCTCCAGAGCCGATTCAACGGCTTCGTCCGTGTTGATGTAGCGATAATTTCCCAGCCTGCCGCCGAACACCACGCCGCGCTTCTCCCCTTCCTCGTCGGCGAGTTCGACGTAGCGCTGGTGGAGTTCCCGGCTCTCGCGGGCCGGAACCGGATAGTAGGGGTCTCCGACGTCGGAGGGGAATTCGGTCACCACGACCGTGCGGGCACTCTTCTGACGCGTGACGTGCTTGATCTCGACCTTGCGCGTGTACGGCTCGGCGCCCGGATAGTTGACCTGGACGCACGGCTGGAACCACTCCTGCTCCTTCACCTCCGCCTCGAAGCGCAGGGAGCGCCAGGGCAGCGGGCCCAGACGGGCCTGGAAGTAGTCGTCCAGTGGGCCCGTGAACACCGTGGCCCGCGTCCCGTGCACGGGCTCGTGGAGCCAGTCGACGTCCGTGACGACGTCGATGAGCGGCGAGGAGCGGAGCATCCGGTCGAAGAGCGCGGTGTAGCCGTCGCGCGGCATGACCTGGATCGGAGCGTCGGTGTAGTACGGATTGCGGTCGAAGCGGATGGGGACCCGCCCGCACACGCTGGGATCGAGGAACCGGGCCGAGCGACCCCACTGCTTGCGCGTGTACTGGTCGTAGAGCGTGTCGTACAGCCGGCGGCCGGCCTTGCCCAGGATGTACTCCTCCGAGTTCGCCGCCTCGCCGTGGAACCCGAGATCCGCCTCCAGGAGTCGGCGGGCCGACTCCTGGGTCAGCGCCACCTCGCCGTGGATCAGCTCGATGGTCTCCAGGTTGATCGGCATCGGCACGAGGCGGCCGTCGACCTGCGCCTTCACCACGTAGTTACCGGGCAACCATTCCGTGAAGCGCCCCAGGTAGTCGAAGGTCTCCGTGTTCTTGAAGCGCAGATAGTGGGGTCCGTACCGGTGCCACAGAAGATCGGTGCCCGGATAACTCTCGTCGTAGCAGTTCCCCGCGACGTGGTTGCGGCGCTCAACGACGAGGACGCTCCATCCGCGTGTTCTGGCCGAGAACTCGGCCACCGTTGCTCCGGTAGGGCCTCCACCGACGACGACCAGGTCGTACTGCGACATCCGAGCCTCTTCTCCGTTGCGGTGCCCGATTTCCCGACGCGGAAATCGTGGCACGGAATCCGCGTGTGCACCCGACCGGGTGAGGGACGTCGAACACCGAATGGAAGCGGGGGAGTGAGCGGCCCAACTCGGCTTTGAAATAGACCCTGTTGAACAGAACTCCGGACCGACACCATGGACCCATGCTCAATGAGACGGACGAAGCAACTCATTGCGATGTCCTGGTGATCGGGGCGGGAACAGCAGGTTGCCTTGTGGCGGGTGAACTCGCACGGCGCCGACCGTCCCTCACCGTGCGCCTGGTCGACGCCGGGAACGACCGAGAGGTGGGAGCACTGCTCGACCGGGACCCACGGGACCCCACCACTCCCGGGGTGCGCACCATGCGGCGGCACGGCGGGAGCGAGGACTTCCCGGTCCCGTCCGGCATCGGCGGATCGTCACTGCTGCACGCCGGCATCGCACTGCGCGGAACCGGCCGTGACCTCGCGATGTGGCACGCACGGGCCGGGCACCGCTGGTCGCCCGGCGCTCTCACCACGCTCTTCGACCGGCTGGAGTCCGGCGGCGACAAGGACGGCAGGAGCACGGACGGCGGGAAGACGGACAACGGCGAAGGCTCGGGTCCGCTCCGGCACGCCGACCCCGACCGGCTCCCTCCCGCGTACCGGGCCTTCCTCGCCTACTGCGGCCGAGTCTTCGGCACGACCGGGAACCTCAACGACCCCGCGTCGCACGGAGTGGGAACGGTGCCCGGCGTCGGCACCGCAGGCAGCATCGCGACCACCGCACGGCAGTACCTCGGCCGCGACCGCCGGCCCGCCAATCTCCAGCTCACCGGGGAGTCGGTCGTCGACAGCGTGGAGCTGACCGCGGGCCGGGTGAGCCACGCACACGTACGGCATCTCCCCAGCGGGCACAGCACGCGGGTCGAGGCCGGCATCGTGGTCCTCGCCGCCGGAGCCGTCGCCAGCGCGGAGATCCTCCTGCGGTCGGGCATCGGCTCCGCCGCGCGACTGGCGGAGGTCGGCCGGGCGAGCGTGCTCGACCTGCCAGGAGTCGGCGCGGCGCTCCGGGATCACCCGGTGCTGTGGTGCGAGGCGGCCGTCGACCCGGCCCCCGGCGACCCGCCGTGGCCCTGGCACGCGGTGCTCTGCCGCACGACGCCGGAGGACCCCCGGCTCCCCGACTGCTCCTTGGAGCTGTTCCACGACTTCCGGCTGCGGCAGCGCGACCTGTGGCGCCACCGCGTCGTCCTCAGCCACACACAACTCACCGACGTCACCCCGGGGAGCGTGTCGCTCGTGCGCACCGGGGACCGGCTGACGACCCGCGTCGAAGCGGCCCGGCCGGCGAGGGAGTCGACGACCCGGCTGCACACCGCGCACGCGCTCGGGCTCCATGCCGAGAGCGAGTTCCGAGCCGTCGGACTGCGGCGGCCACGTCTGAGACCGCACCCCGGCGCCCCCGCGCCGGACCGCGCGGCCGACGGCGTACGCAGCGCCTACCACTTCCACGGCACCTGTCCCATGGGGACCGACCCTGCCGTCGCGGTGACCGGCACGGACCTGAAGGTCCTCGGCACGTCGAACCTGTACGTCGCCGACGCGAGCGTCATCCCCGGCCAGTTCGGGGCCAACACGCACCACGCGACCCGGGCCGTCGCCCTGCGCGCCGCGGACGAGATCGACGGAGCCCTCGCACTCCACTGAGACCTGTCCGTCCCGAGCCGATCCATCGAACAGAGGAGGAACCGGTTGATGAGCAACCGAGCCGCGTTGATCACGGGGGGCGCCTCCGGCATCGGGCTGGCCACAGCGGTCGAGCTGGCCCGTTCGGGAACGCACGTCTTCTGCCTCGACCTGAACGACTTCTCCGACGAGGCCCGACCGCACATCGAAGGGCTCCCCATCACCCACGTCGCCGGGGACGTCCGGTCCTTCGACGACTGCGTCAAGGCGGTCGACATCATCGAGTCGTCGTCGGCCGGAGCACTGGACTGCGTCTTCGCCAACGCCGGGGTGGTCCACCGGGGCAGCGCGGAGTCCCAGACCCTGGACGACTGGTCGGACCAGATCGACACGATCCTGACCGGCACCTTCCTGACCTGCAAGGCGAGCATCCCCGCCCTGCGCCGGAGCGGCGGCGGAGCCATCGTCCTGAACGGGTCCAACTGCTCCCACATCGGCTGCCCCGACCGCTTCGCTTACACCGCCGCCAAATCGGCGATGCCCGTCCTGGCCAAGCAGCTCTCCAACGACTTCTTCCACAGCGCGGGAATCCGCACGAACTGTGTGTCCCCCGGCTACGTCGACTCCGGCATGACCCGCCGGATCTGGAGCACCCAGACGGGCCGGCCGGACGGGACGGACATCCCGCAGGACGTGCTGTCGAAGTGGCAGCAGCCCCAGAGCATCGCCTCCGTGGTGGCGTTCCTGTGCTCGGACGCCGCCACGGACATCACGGGCGTGACCATTCCCGTCTCCCGCACCGCGCTCCTGCGCGTCGCCTCACCGCGGCTCGCCTGACCCGGCGACGGCGCGCACACCCGGAGCCGAACAGCTCGCACACATCTCGTAAGCGTCACTCAGGAGGTTCGGATGTCCACAGATGATCAGGTTCTCTTCAAGGGCGTCGTGGCGGCCATCCGCCAGGCCAAGGAGATGGGCGGCGACGCCGGGACCGAGGTCGGCATGACCTCACGCCTCGACGAGGACCTGGAGATGGACTCGCTCGACCACGTGGCCATGCTCGTGGCCATCGAGGAGAACTTCGGGGTCATCGCCAGCGACGAGGACTTCGCCATGAACTCCATCCGGACCGTCGCCGACGTCGTCGAGGTCGTCCGGGGGCTCACTCGTGCAGCACAGGACTGACTACGTGGTGGCGGGACGGCACGCCACCGAGGACATCGCCGTCACCGCTCACGACACGGGGTCCTGCGCCTCGCTCCTGGCCGACGCCGAAGGACCGGTGGTCGCCCAGGTCGGATCGGCCACGGTGCCCGCCCTGCTCGCGGCGGCCCGCGACCGGGGACGCTCCCTGTGGCTCGTCCCCCGGGACGAGACGTCAGCGACCCTGGACGCCCTCGTCGCCCGGACGCAGGCCGCGACCGTGATCGGCGAAAAGGCTCCCGAGCACCGCATCACGGGGCGCGCCCTGGTCGCCGGCCGCTACCTGTACGCGCAGTCCGACCACTCGGCGCCCGTGCCGCGGCAGGAGACCGACGAGCCCGGCGTGGGCCTCGTCACCTCCGGCTCCACCGGTGAACCGCGCGGCGTGTGGCGGAGCTGGAGCGCGCTGCTCCTCGAAGCGCGCACGGTCGCCGCCGAACTGCGCGTGGGGGAGCACGGGTCGTCCGTCATCTGCGCCGCTCCCCTTTCGCACGCCTACGGCCTGGTCCTCGGACTGCTGGCCGCCGAGGTGACGGAGGCCCGCCCGGTGCTCCTGGAGCAGACCATGACCGGCACCAGGATGCTCCAGCTCGCGGAGCGCTACCGGGCGGGCGTGCTCGTCGCGGTCCCCGCCCAGTACGCGCGCATGCGCCGACGGTCCGCGACGGTCGTCGCCCCGGAGCTGCTCGCGGTCTGTGTGAGCGCCGGATCGACGCTCACCCCCCAGGTCAGGGACTCGTTCGCCGTGTCGTTCGGCCGGGCCATCACCAACCACTACGGAACCACCGCCAGCGGCTCGATTGCCGTGTCCCCGGGAGCGGCCACCCAGGGATGCATCGGCAGCCCCTACCGCGGAGTGGACATCGCGCGGGACGACGACGGGCAGCTCCTGGTCAGGACACCGTGGTCCGCCGACCCGGCGCGGGCGGAGCCGACCGGCGACATCGGGAGCTGGGACGGGCAGTCCTGGCACGTCAGCGGCCGGACCACCGACCAGATCAACATCAACGGACGCAAGACGACGCGGGCCCGCATCGAGGCGGTCATCGCGACGAGCCCACAGGTCACGGACGTCGCCGTCGAGGTGCTGGTCTCTTCGGCCCAGGTGCCCCTCATCGTGGCGTTCGTCGCCGCAGGGAACGACGAGGCGGTCAGCGGGGCCGCCGAGGTGTGCCGCGCCCAACTGCCGCCCTTCGCCCGTCCCAAGCGTTTCGTCCGTGTCGCGTCGATCCCGCGGAGCGAACGCGGCAAGCTGCTGCGTCACCGCCTGCCGCCTCTGCCCGACTCACTGCAAGGAGCCGCTCCGTCATGAGCCGCCCGGTCCTGACCGATCATGCCGTCCGACACCTCCTGACCCGCCATGCCCGGCACGGCATCGACGTCCGGCGGGCGCACGTCGTCGCGGACCTCACCCCGGGGCTGTCGAGCGCCGCGATCGTCCGGGTCGACCTGGGCGGCGAGACGGCCTGGGGCCGCACCGTCGTCCTCAAGGCGTACGGGCCGGCCACCGGCGCCGACGACTTCCGGCAGGACACCCCCGAAGCCCTCCGGGAGGCGGCCGTCTACCGCACCGGCATCGTGGAGCAGCTCACGGCGCGGATCACCACACCGGCCCTCCGCGCCGCCGACACCTCCGAGGACGGGGTGCACCTGTGGCTGGAGGACGTGGCCGACCACCTGACGACGGTGTGGACGACGGAGACGGCGGCGCAGGCGATCACCGCGATCAGCCAGCTGCATACGGCCCGCCACCCCGCGCTCGAAACTGAACTCCCTGAGGAAACAGAGGAGTTCGACGCCTTTCGCCACCATGTTCCGGCCGCGCTGGCCCTGGTCGCGGCCGACCAGGACACCCGGTCCGCGGGCACGCCCGTCCTGACAGCAGCCGACGCCCGCCTGGGGATCCTGCTCCTGGGACGGGCGGCCGACTTCGCCAAGGAGCTGCGGGACGCGCCGGCCGTCTTCCAGCACGGTGACTTCCACATCGACAACGCCGGCCGGCTGCCCGACGGCCGGTTCCTCCTGATCGACTGGGCGCAGGCCGGCCGTGCGCCGGTGGGCGCGGACATCGCGGTCTTCCTCAGCAACTACCGGGCGCGGGGCGGGCATTCCGGCACGCTGACGCAGCACGGCTTCGACGCCGAGATGACCGACGTGTACTGCGAGGGCCTGCGTGCCGGAGGCGCGGACGAGGCCCTGGTGCGGACAGCCCGGCGGGTCATCGACCTGTGGGCGGTCTCCTGGGCGGTCCAGGTCAGGCTCGGCCCCGGACTGGCCGCCGCGTCGGACCCGCGTCTGCCGGAGGGCACCCGCGAAGGCATCGCCCGCGACATCCGCGAGGGACTCGCCCGTGCCCGTACTGCGGCGGAGCGACTCCGCATCGCGGTGGACGACATCCCGGCGGACGGCACCGCAGTCGACGCTGCCGCCGCGAACAGCGAGCTCAGCACGGATCCGGGCACATCCGCCGGCGGACACGAGAGCGAGGACTGACATGAGCAGGGACAGCACCGCACTGGTCATCAGCATCGATTCGGCCTATGTGGACCCGGCCTGCACGATGCTCAGATCACTGGCCGCGAACACCACCCTGGACCGTGTCGACGTCCGCGTCCTGCACAACGACCTGGACGAGGAGGCCGTCCGCCTGCTGCGGGCGCAGCGCCCGGACGTCCTGGACGTGGTGGCGGTGCGCGTGGAGGGCCCGGACCTCACGGTCGACGCCGGTTCGCACATCTCCGACGCGACCTACCGCAAACTCACGGCCTCCGAGGCCTGCGCGGAGTTCGACCGGCTGGTGATCCTCGATGTCGACGTCGTCGTCCTCGGCGACGTGCGGGAGCTCTTCGAGGCGGACCTCGCCGACAGGCCGCTGGCCGCGGTGCAGGACGCCTTCAACCCGCTCCTGACCTCGCCCTTCGCCTTCCCCGCCGGGGACCGGTCCCCGGACGAGTACCGCGGGCTGCCCTACTTCAACTCGGGCGTCATGGTGGTGGACGCGGCGCAGTGGCGGGAGCTGCGGATCGAGGAGCGGGCCGTCGAGTTCGCCCAGGACCGCTCCCGGGTGAAGATCTGGGAGCAGGACGCGCTGAACGGCGTGCTGGCCGGGAACTGGACGCAGCTCGACCCGCGCTGGAACTGCTTCCCCATCAGCGAACTGGCCCGCCACGTGCGGGTGCGGAACATGCTCGCCGTGCGGGGCTCGGGGATCAGCGCGCTCCGGCGCTGGGAGCAGGAGGCGAAGCTGATCCACTTCGTCGGCCGTGACAAGCCGTGGCTCGCGAAGTACCCCGACACCGCGAACCGGCGGCGCTACCTCTCCTACCAGCAGGACGCCGGATGACCGGGCGGCCGGCGGCACAGGCGGAGACCGCCGTCCGGGCGGCGGACCGGCGCGAGGCCGAGATCGCGTTGATCACCGGATTCCTGGAGGTGTTCGACGGGAACGTCACCGAGCTGCTCGGCAGCCTGGCGGGCGCACCGCTCGACATCTCCCGCATCAGCCAGGAAACGGCCGCCCCGGCGGACCGCGGTGTGCTGGCGGAGACGCGGTCACCCGTGCTGCGGAGGGACGTCCTGCTGTCCTGCGGGTCCGTCCCCATGGTGCGGGCCCGGTCCTGGATCGACCTCGCGCAGCTCCCGCCGCCGGTCCGGGACGCCCTGTCGCGAGGCGGCCAGCCCATCGGCCGGGTGATGCGGCAGCACCGCGTGGAAGTGGCCCGGGAGACGCTGTTGTGCCGGGTGCTGCCCGGTGCACTCAGCGGTGGGCGCCGGGGTGCGGACGCGCCGCTCATCGAACGGAAGACGTCCGTGTGGCACGGCGGCCGTCCAGCCATGGAGATCAACGAGATCTTCACCGAGTCGGTCCTCGGCCTGCTCCGCCCAGCCCTTCCGCCTCGCACCCCCTGACCTGACCCCGGCGACCCCGGAGATCGACGACCGAACAGCAGCACGGAGAGACGACCGAACGGCAGCACAGAGAGGCGATACGGAATGAACGACGTGGATGTGGTGACCGGTGCCGGCGGATTCATCGGCGGACACCTGGTGGGAGAATTGCTCCGGCAGGGACGGCAGGTCCGGGCGGTCGACGTGAAACCGTTCGAGGAGTGGCACCAGCTCCACGACGACGCCGCCAACACGCGCGGCGACGTCGCGCTCCTCGACGACGCGCGCAGGGCCGTCGCGGGCGCGGAGGTCGTGTACAACCTGGCGGCCGACATGGGCGGCATGGGGTTCATCGAGAACAACAAGGCCGCCTGCATGCTGTCCGTACTCATCAGCACGCACGTCCTCCAGGCATCCCAGCAAGCCGGCGTCGAACGGTACTTCTACTCGTCCTCCGCCTGCGTGTACGCGGCGGACCACCAGACGTCGACCAGCGGCCCCCAGCTCCGGGAGGGCGACGCCTACCCCGCCATGCCGGAGGACGGCTACGGCTGGGAGAAGCTCTTCAGCGAGCGCATGTGCCGCCACTTCACGGACGACTTCGGGTTCCCCACCCGCGTCGCCCGCTACCACAACATCTACGGCGAGCACGGCACCTGGCGGGACGGACGCGAGAAGGCGCCCGCCGCGCTGTGCCGCAAGGTCGCCGTCGCCGCTCTCACCGGCGAACCGGACATCGAGATCTGGGGTGACGGCAAGCAGACCCGGAGCTTCACCTACATCGACGACTGCGTCGAGGGCACCCTGCGGGTCGCGCGCAGCGACGACCCGACGCCGGTGAACCTGGGCAGTGACGAACTCGTCAGCATCGACGAGGTCGTCGACCTGCTGGAGGAGATCAGCGGCGTCACGGTGCGGCGGAACTACGACACCACCGCCCCGCAAGGCGTCCGGGGGCGGTGCAGCGAGAACACCGAGATCCGGCGGCGGCTCGGCTGGCAGCCCTCGACCGCACTGTCCGTCGGCCTGGAACGCACCTACGCCTGGGTCTACTCGCAGGTGAAGCAACACGTCGCATGAGCCCGTGGCGCGCTGCCGGACCGATCCGCGGGCGAGGAGCAGTCCTGTGACACCGATGATCAGCATCGAGCACCTGACCAAGAAGTTCGCGCGGGCCTCCCGGGAGGTCACCGCCGTCGACGACGTCTCCTTCGAGGTCGACGAGGGGCGGACCGTCGCCCTGCTCGGCCCCAACGGGGCTGGCAAGACGACGCTGTTCCGGATGCTGGCCACCCTGCTGACTCCCACCGGCGGTTCGGCGCGGGTGGCCGGCGCGGACGTCCGCCGCGACCCCGCCGCGGTCCGGGGCCACATCGGCTACGTGGGGCAGATGAGCCCTTCGCCCAGCCGGGGCCTGCGGGCGCACGAGGAGATCTACTCCACCGCGCTCCTGCAAGGGCTCGGCCGCCGGGAGGCGCGCCGCCGGACGACGGACGTCGTCGAATCCTTCGACCTGGGGGCGTTCGCCGACTCGGAGGTGCGCTTCCTCAGCGGCGGGCAGCGCAGACGGCTCGACATCGCCATCGGCCTGGTCCACGAACCCCGGCTGGTCCTGCTCGACGAACCCACCGTCGGTCTCGACCCCGACGCGCGGGCGGAGCTGTGGCGGCACATCCGGCTCCTCCAGCGGGACCGGGGAGCGACGGTCCTGATGTCCACGCACTACCTGGAGGAGGCGGACGCCCTGGCCGACCTGCTGCTCGTCCTCGACCACGGCCGGATCGTCACCAGCGGCGCCCCGAGGGACCTCAAGACGTCCCTCGCCGGCGATGTCGTCACCGTACGGGCTTCGGGACCCGGACCGCGGGAGTGGCCCACGGACAAGCTGCGGAGCCTGGGCGCGGTCAACTCCGCGACGGCCGACGGGGATGTGCTCTCCCTGTCGGTCGCGGACGCGGACACCGCACTCGCGGAGATCGTCGGGATCCTCGCCCTCGAAGGGGCGGACATCGCCTCGGTGCACGTCGACCACGCCACCCTCGACGCGATCTTCGACCAACTGCCGGGCAGGGGAGCACGATGACGGCGGCCCTCGCCCTGCGCGCCACCTGGCTCGTGCCGACGCACGTGATCGCCCGACGGCACCTTGTGATGCTGCTGCGCAGCCCGGTCCGCGTGATGTTCGGCTTCACCCAGCCGTTGATCTACGTCGTGCTCTTCGGCCCGTTCATGGACACCGTCTACCACCGCACGGGCGGCGCGGGCGGCCTGCGGGCGCTGGTCCCCGGCCTGCTGCTGCAACTGACCGTCTTCAGCGCCGGCTTCTCCGGCTACGCCACCCTCCAGGAGCGGCGCGAAGGCATCCTCGACCGGCAGCGGGTCTCCCGGGCCGCCCCGGGCAGCCTCCTCGTCGGCCGGGCCCTCGCCAACGCCATGGTGACCGCCGTCCAGGCCGTCCTCCTCACGCTGTGCGCACTGCCCTTCGGATTCCGCTGCGACGTCCTCGGCGCCGCCGTCGGCATCGCCCTCCTGTGCGTGCTCAACATCGGCGTCAGCGTGGGATCGATGGCACTCGCCTACCGCGTCACCGACGAGACGATCTTCACGCCGATCGTGCAGAACACCTCGCTGCCGCTGGTGATCATCTCGGGCGTCCTGCTCCCGCTGACCCTCGCGCCCGCCTGGCTGCGCGACGTCGCCCGCTTCAACCCTCTCAGCCACTCGGTGGACGCCCTGCGAGCCGCCTACACCGGCGCCGTCGACAGCGGGGCGTTCGCCCGCGGACTGTCGGTGACCCTCGCCCTGTCGCTCGCCCTGACACTCCTCGGACTGAGGTCCTTCGCCCGCAACATCGACCGCTGACATGGAGGCACACCCGTGCGCACCGCAGGCCGGACCGTCCTGTTCTTCCCCTGGAGCCACGGCGTGGGATTCGGCTACGTCGGCCGCTCCCTGACCCTCGCGAAGGAACTGGCCCCCCACGGCATCTCCTGCGTCTTCGCGTCGGACACCAAGGAAGGGCACGTGGCCAGGGAAGGATTCCCCCTGGCCGACCCCGACGACGCCTACGCCACCGCCGTGCCCGACATGGGCGCGCGCCAGGGCGCCTACATTGCGCTGGACGGCCTCGACACCGTGTTCGCCATGGCCCGCTACTACCACCGCTCGCGCCTGGAGGACGAGGTCGAGGCGAACCTGCGCCTCATCAAGGACGTCCGTCCCGACCTCGTCGTCGTCGACCTCAGCCCGACCGGCGCGCTCGCGGCCCGCATCGCGGGCGTACCGCTGCTGTCCATCGGGGACTCGGACTACTACCGGGACGACGACCTCTGCTGGATGCCGCCGGTGGACGGCTCCCGCGTCCGCCGCCCCTACCCGAGCTGTCTGCCGGCCTTCAACGAGATCCTCACCCGGCACGGCCTCCCGGCCGCCGCCCACGTCAGCGATCTCCTCTGGGGCGACAGGACACTGATCGCCAGCACCGAACCGCTGGAACGCCCGCAGCCGCCCATCGCCGTCCGCGGACCGATGGAGATGGTCGGCCCCGTCGAGTGGCGCCCCGCCGATCCGCCGCCCGCCGGGAACGACGGCCTCGGCGACTTCGGCACACCGGGCCGCCGCCTCTACGTCTCCCTCGGCCACGGCGGCAAGTACACGGCTGAACAGCTCACCACCCTCATCTCCGCCGCCACCGGCGCAGGCTGGAGTTGCCTCGTCGGCGCCGGATTCCGCCCGCCCCCCGGCTTCGAGCTGCCCGAACGGGACGCCCGGCGAGTCCGCTCCTCCCCGTTCGCCGGGCTCGACGCCCCGCTCGACTGGGCGGACGCCGTCGTGCACCACGGCGGCTACACCACCGTTTTCGCCGCTCTGCGCCGCTCCCGGCCCGCCGTCGTCCTGCCCTTCATGACCGAACAGGAGGCCAACGCCGTCAACTTCGTAGAAGCCCACGGCGGTGGCTTCCGGCTCCGCTCACTGACCCTCGGTACCGGCCGCGACTACCTGTCCTTCGACCACAGGTACCGGCCCGCCTCCACCGACCCCACCCTCCAGACGTCCGACGTCACCCAGGCACTCGACGAGATCGGCGACGGCACCCATGTGCCCCCCGCCGACATCGCCGCCTCCATCAACGACACCGTCGCCCGGCGCGATCTGCTCACGAGCGTCGCGACGACCGGCAACTGGTGAGCCCGCCCCGCACCCGAGGAGTAGCCGTGCCCCGTATATCCATCGTCACGACCACCATCCGGCCCTCCGACGCCATCGGTGACTACGCGAGGGAACTCGACCGGAGCGGCCTGCCCGGCGAGGTCATCGTGGTCGGGGACCGCCGCGGCGACGCGGAGGTCGCCGCACTGTGCGGCAGGCTGAGCGCCGGGGGACTCGCCGTCCGCCACGTCGGCGTCGCCGACCAGCGCGACCTGCTGCGCCGGGCCGGCCGGCTGCGGCCGTTCCTGCGCTGGAACTCCATCCAGCGCCGCAACCTCGGATACCTGCTGGCCGCGGAGAGCTCCACCGACATCATGGTGTCGGTCGACGACGACAACCTGCCCGAGGTGGGCGACTACCTGCGGCACCATCTCGTGGTCGGCTCGACCGGCCGGTTCCCCGCCGTCCGCTCCGGCGGCGGATGGTTCAACGTGGGGGAGGCCCTGCGCTGCGAGCCGCCCGTGCCCCTGCGCCACCGCGGCTACCCGCTGGGAAGGATCACCCCGCCCGGGTCCCACGAGACGACCCACGTCGAGGGGCGCGTCGTCGTCAACGCCGGCCTGTGGACCGACGACCCGGACATCGACGCCACCACGCGCATCGCCCTGCACCCCGAGGTCACCGCCATCGACGCCCCGTGGAACAAGGAGGCCGTGGCCCTCGCCCCGTCCACCTGGTGTCCCTTCAACTCGCAGAACACCGCGTTCCACCGGGACGTTCTCCCGGCCACGTTCCTGTGGAACATGCGCGAGCCTGTCGGCCACGACGTCATCGACCGCTACGACGACATCTTCATGAGCTACTTCGCCCGGCGGCTCATCGACCACTTCGGCGACCTGGTCTGCTACGGGCCGCCCGTCGTCGAGCAGCGCCGCAACGACCACGACCTGCTGGCCGACCTGACCGGCGAGATCCCGGGGATGCGCCTCACCGACGGGTTCGTCGACCTGCTGCGTTCGATCACGCTCACCGCCACCACCTACTTCGACGCGGCCCGCGAACTGACGGAGCTGCTCCAGGAGGCGGTCGTGGAGCTCGGAGACGACCGGGCGCCGGAACAGGCCTTCTGGCTGCGGAGCCTCGCGGCCGTGGACGGCTGGCTCGATGCCTACACGGCGCTGACTCGCGACTCCGCCCCGGTACCGGCCGCCAGGTGAACCGCGGCCCACGCGCCCGCCGCCTCCGACCCGAAGGGACCCCCATGCCCGACGAACCCGACCTCACCCGCCCCCATGTTGCCCTGCCGCCCGCCACCCGCGCCGGAAAGCCCCTGACCCGGGTGCTCGCTGCCGGCGGCGCCGGCTTCGTCGGCTCCCACGTGTGCGACGCCCTGGTGGCGAACGGCGTCCACGTCGTCTGCGTCGACAACCTGGTCACCGGCCGGCCCGAGAACGTCGCCCACCTCGCCAAGTCACCGCTCTTCACGTTCCTGGAGCAGGACGCCGCCGTGCCGACGGCGGGCCTCGCCCCTCTCGACGCCGTCCTGCACCTGGCGTCACCGGCCTCGCCCCAGGACTTCGACCGGCTGTCGGTCGAGACACTCCAGGCCGGCAGCCACGTCACGCACACCCTGCTGAACCTGGCGGTCGAGCACGGCGCGCGGTTCCTCCTGGCCTCCACCTCCGAGGTCTACGGGGACGCCCTGGAGCACCCGCAGCGGGAGGACTACTGGGGCAACGTCAATCCCATCGGACCGCGCAGCGTCTACGACGAGGGGAAACGCTACGCGGAGTCCCTGGTGACCGCCTACCGGCATCGGCACGGCGTGGACTCCGTGATCGTGCGCATCTTCAACACCTACGGGCCGCGCATGCGCCCGGACGACGGCCGCTGCGTGCCGAACTTCATCACCGGGGCGCTGGCCCAGGATGCCCTCACGATCCACGGGGACGGCAAGCAGACCCGCTCCCTGTGCTTCGTCGACGACCTGGTCCGCGGTCTGCTCGCCGCCGTGGCGAGCGGCCACCACGGCCCGATCAACCTCGGCAACCCGGACGAGGACACCATTGTCAACCTCGCCCAGCGGATCATCACCCTCTGCGGCTCCTCCTCGTCGATGCGCTTCGTGGGGGCGGCCCCTGACGACCCCCGCCAGCGCTGCCCCGACACCAGCGTCGCCCGGAAGGTCCTGGACTGGAGCCCGCAGGTCGACAAGGAGGAAGGGCTGGCCCGCACCATCGAGTGGTTCCGCTCCCACCGCCCGGCCGGCCGAGCCGACGCCGGAGAGGCGCGCGAACACGATCACGGGCACGACCGCGGGCCCGGGCAGGCTCACACCCACGCCGAGGGGGCGAAGGCGCGGTCGTGAAAGCACTCCTCTTCCCCTGGCACATCGGCGCCGGCCACCTGGGCCGCTGCATCGAGTTCGCGAAGAGCATCGAGCGGCACGCCGGATTCGCCGCGCTCATCTGCCAGAACGGCACCGCCACCGACACGGCCCAGGCCCCCGGCGCGCGGGCCCCCGCGGCCCGCAGCAACAACACGGCCAAGTACCTCGTCGTCCCCGACCTCGGCGCCGCCTGGTCGCAGGCGGGCTACTACAACGCCCAGCGGGTCCGCCGCGACGTGCGCCGGGACGCCGCACTGATCGACGAGCACCGGCCGGACGTGGTCGTCACCCACATGCAGCCCACCGCGGTACTCGCCGCCCGGCAGCACGGCATTCCGGTGATCTCCATCGCCGACAGCGACTTCCTCGACGAGGAGGACTGGAGCTGGATGCCGTGGGCGCGCGACAGCGGTCTCCGGCCGCCGCCCTACCCGGACTGCCTGCCCGCGCTCGACACCGTCGCGGGCGAACTGGGACTGGACCCCGTCGGCCGTCCCAGCCGGCTCAACTGGGGGGACGCCACGTTCGTCGCGAGCGCGCCGAGCGTCGAACCCGCGCCGGCCCCGCCCCCCGGACGTCCCCACGCGGTGCACTGCGGCCCGCTCATCTGGTCGGACAAGGACGACCGGCCCGCCGCCCCGCCCACGCCCGGCCGCCCCCAGCTGTACGTGTCACTGGGGAGCGGCGAACTCTGGCCGGGCCAGGTGGACGAACTGCTGACCAGCACGGCGCAGAAACTTGACGCCGTCGTCCTCCGCACCTCGCCCGACGGGCCCGCGGCGGACACCCCGTGGCTCCGCCACGTCGGGTTCGGCACGCTGACCTCGGTCCTGGAGACCGCCGACCTCGTCCTGACCCACGGCGGCCACTCCACCCTTCACGCCGCACTCGGCGCGGGCACACCCGCCCTCGTCGCACCCCTGATGTCCGAGAACGAGAACAACGGCCGCGTCCTCCTCGAGGAGACCGGCGCGGGCCGGTGCGTGTGGCACACCGAGGTCCACGGGTCCGAGCTGCGGTTCCGCGACACCTCGGGGAACCTCCACGAGACCGCGCCCCTCACCCCCGAGGCACTGACGGACAGCATCACCGCCGTGCTGTCCGACCCCTCCCACGGCACCACGGCCCAGCGGCTCGCCCAGGACCTCGCCCGCCTCGGGCAACAGCAGGACGAGTTGATCACCCGCACGGTCCTGGACCTCACCTCAGGGCGGTGAGACCCCCACCGTGACCGCACCGGCCACGGCGCGACACCCCACAAGGAGGCATCAGCATGCGTGTCCTCATCACCGGAGGCGCGGGATTCATCGGCTCCCACCTCACCGAGGCCGCACTCGCGGCCGGCCACGACGTCCGCGTGATCGACGACTTCTCCACCGGCACCGAGGAGAACCTCGCCGGCATACGCGGCCACGCCCGGTTCGCCCTCGACCGCTGTGACATCACCACACCCGAGGCGGCCGACGTCCTGGCCGCCGCCTGCCCGGAGGTCGTCCTGCACCTGGCGGCCCAGGCCAGCGTCCAGTCCTCGCTGTGCTCCCCGCTGCACGACGCGAGGACCAACGTGCTCGGCACCCTGAACATCCTCGACGCCGCGGCCCGTTGCGGGACACGGAAAGTGGTCTTCGCGTCCAGCGGCGGCACCGTGTACGGCCAGGCGCGGGAGACGGATCTGCCGCTCACGGAGCGCCTGCCCAAGGCACCCGAGTCCTTCTACGGCCTGTCCAAGCACGCCGGGCAGGAATACCTGCGCCTGTACAGCCGGCTGAAGGGCATAGAACACGCCTCGCTCGCCCTGGGCAACGTCTACGGCCCGCGCCAGGACCCGCACGGCGAAGCGGGGGTCGTCGGCATCTTCACCCACCGCGTCCTCCGCGGACAGACCTGCACCATCAACGGCGACGGCGAGACCACCCGCGACTACGTCTTCGTGACCGACGTCGTCGACGCCTTCCTCCGGGCCATTGACCGAGGCGAAGGCATGATCAACATCGGGACAGGCGCGGAGACCTCGGTGAACGACGTGCTGCGCGCCGTCGGCCGCGCCGCCTCCGTGCCGGACCCCGCCCACAGGCACGACCCCGCCAGGCCCGGGGAGGTACGCCGTATCTCCCTGTCACCCCGGCGCGCCCGGCGGGAGCTGGACTGGACCCCCGAGGTGCCTTTCGCCACGGGCATCGCACACCTCGTCGCACACCTCCGGCAGCAGCCGCTCCCAGCCGGGTGAGCGGTCGGGTGAGGGCCGGTCAGCCCACCAGGCCGGGGGAGCGCAGCACCAGGGGCGGAATGTCCCAGGCGTCGACGAGATCCACCGCGACCGGACGGACCTTGCGGCACAGGTCGTTCACCTCGCGGCGGATCGCCTTGGAACGCTGCGCGGTCAGCCGGCCGTGCTCCATTCGGTGAGGCGATCACCGCGATGATGGCCGAGCGCGCCTGGTCCGCCCCGGCCGCCGGCGGCGAGGTCCTAGCCCCGACCAGGGGGCAGATGATTGCGGCCGCGCTGGACGCCGGCATCGGCGCATCCTGGGTGACCGGCGATGAAGCAGATGAAGCATACGGACAAGACCCCGGTCTGCGCACACTGTTGGAGTCCCGCCGGACTGGTTACGCCCTGGCCGTCGCCTGCAGCACCCGGGTGCGGATCGACCAGGGGCGAACCGCCGCCCGGGCGGATGCCGTCGCCGACCGCCTGCCCGCCTCGCCTGGCACCGGCAGAGCGCAGGAACCGGAGCGAAGGGGCCGCGCTACTACGACTGGGCCTGGATCGAGATCGGCGCCGACGGCCACCGGCACCTGCTGATCCGCCGCAACCCGAGCAGCGGCGAACTCGCCTTCTACCTGTGCTGGTCCCCACAACGGATGCCGCTGTCAGAGCTGGTCAGGGTGGCCGGGACCAGGTGGTGCATCGAGGAGTGCTTCCAGGCCGCGAAAGGCCAGGTCGGACTGGACCACTACCAGGTCCGCCACTGGACCGCCTGGCATCGGCACATCACCCTGGCCATGCTCGCCCTGGCATTCCTGGCCGCCCTCGCTGCCGACGCGACACCGGTCAGAACCGCACAGCCGAACCGGCCCGCCCGCAGCCCCGACCCCATCGACCTGACCGTTCCCGAGATCCGCCACCTGCTCGGAACTCTGCTGAGCCCACCGAACATATCCCCGCGCGGGCTGCTGCAGTGGTCAAACTGGCGCAGAAACCACCTCCAGGTCCCAGGTCGCCCGCCGAGCCGGACACAAGCATGAAACGACCGCACAGCGCAACAGACCGAAAAAAAGGGTGCCAGATCCAGTTGTAAGAACTCACGGGCAGACCTCAGTGCCGGGCATACACTGCCACACGTCACGAGAAACGGGGGTTTCTATGTGCTCATCGATTTTGGCCCCGCCTGGAGAGACGGCGGTGTGCAAGGATTTCGACTTCCGGGTGCTGGGGCCACTCGAGGTGGGCCACAGACAGCGCGTGGTGCAGTTACCCGCAGGCCGCTTGCGTGTGCTCCTGTCGTGCCTGGTGATGTCGCCCAACGAGGTCGTCTCCAGCGACACGCTGATCGATCGATTATGGGCAGACACCCCGGTGGAACGGGCGCGCGGCGCGCTGCACACCTGCGTGAGACGGCTGCGCCGCCTGCTCTGCCCCGATCTGGTGCAGACGAGACCCGGCGGGTATGCCCTGCGAGTATCGGTCGACAGAGTGGACCTGCTGCGGTTCCGGGAGCTCGTCCGGCGCTCGGAAGCCGCCGGAGACGACTCCGGCGAGAAGCTGGTTCTGCTGCGCGAAGCTCTGGCGCTCCGCCGCGGCGACCCGTTCGCCGATGTCGCCTCCCCGTGGCTGGACCGCGAGGTGGTGCCCCGGCTGAACGAGGAATGTCTGAGCGCTCTGATGTGCCGCATCGACCTCGAGATGGCGGCGGGACGGCACCATGAACTGATTCCCGAGCTGCGCGAGCTGACGACCGCCCACCCGCTGCACGAGGCGAGCTGGCAGCGTCTGATCCTGGCCCTGCACCGGTGCGGTCGCCGCGCCGGGGCCCTGGAGGCGTACCAGCAGGTCCTCGCGATCCTCCGGGACGAGTTGGCGCTCGATCCCAGCGACGAGCTGCGGGAACTGCACCGGTCCATCCTCGACGGCGGCGCTACCCCCTCCACTGCCGACGGCGCAGGTGAGCAGGAGCCGGTCGCCGGCACGATCGTCCATCCCGCCGTCGATCCACCTGTGCAGTCGCCGTCGATCCGCCCGCAGCAGCTTCCGCCGGGCATCCCCTGTTTCACCGGCCGCACCAGGGAGCTGGCCACACTGGACGGCCTGCTGCCCGCCGAACACGGTCAGTCCGCACAGAGGACGGCGATCGTCGTGGTCGACGGGGCGGCGGGAGCCGGAAAGACCACCCTGGCGGTGCACTGGGCGCACCGCGTGCGCGACCGGTTTCCCGACGGTCAGTTGTACGCCGATCTCCGCGGCTACGGTACGGACGCTCCGGTGGAGCCCACCGCGGTCCTGGAGATGTTCCTGCAAGCGCTGGGCGTCCCCGCGCAGCAGATCCCGCCGGAACTGGACGGTCGCTCCGCGCTGTTGCGGAGCACCCTGGCCGGCCGGCGGGTGCTCGTGCTGCTGGACAACGCGCGCGACTCCGCGCAGGTGCGTCCGCTGCTGCCCGGCTCGCACTGCCTGGTCCTGGTCACCAGCCGTAACCAGTTACGCGGCTTGGCCGTGCGGCAAGGCGCCTACCGCGTCTGCCTCAACTGGCTCTCTGTCGAGGAGTCGGTCACCTTGCTCGCCGGTGTCCTGGGCGAGGACCGGATCGCGGCCGAGCCGGACGCCGCCGTACAACTCGCCGGACTGTGCGCTCATATGCCCCTGGCCCTGGCCCTGGCCGCCGAACGCATCCACCACCTGTCCGGCCAGGGTAACCGGACGGGCTCGGAGGCCGGGCACTCCGTCCTCCCGCTGCACGACCTCGTCGCTGAACTCGCCGTGGAGCGGGACCGGTTGGACTTGCTCAGTGCGGGCGACGACGAGACCTCAGCGGTTCGGGGCGTCTTCTCCTGGTCCTACGACGCACTCGACACGGCCGCAGCCGGCGCGTTCCGCGTCCTCGGCCTGCACTCCGGGCCCGACATCAGCACCGAGGCGGCGGCCGTGCTCATCGGCGTCGGCACGGACCAGACGCGGCGGCTGTTGGAGGGGCTGGCGGACCGGGGCCTGCTGGAGCGGACCAGCCGGTACCGGTACCGATTCCACGACCTGATGCGCCTGTACGCGGCGGAACGGGCTGAGGCGGAGGAGAGCGAGCCGACCCGGCTGGCCGCGTTGCATCGGGTCCTGTCCTGGTACATGCACACCGCCGATGCGGCCGAGCGGATACTCAACCCCGGCCACCAGCACCGTCCGCCCGACCCGCCCGAGGAGGGCTGCGAACCGCTTGCCTTCTCCTCGCACGAGGAGGCGCTGCGGTGGTGTGAGACAGAGCGCGCCAACCTGATGGCCGCTGTCCGGCTCGCCTTCGAGGTCGGCGAGACACCATCGCCCGGCGGCTCGACGACCGTCCTGTGGGGCTTCCTCAACCTGCGTAAACACCGGGGCGACTGGATCGAAAGCCACAGAGTGGGCCTCGCCGCTGCCCAGGCACAGGGCGATCGGTACGGCGAAGCCTCGGTGCTGACCAGCATCGGCCTCGCCCGGTAGGACCAGCGGCGGCTCACCGAAGCGCTGAAGCGGATCGAGGAGACGCTCGTGCAATGACGCGAGATCGGGGACCGCTGGGGGAGGGCATCGCGCTGACCAGCCTTGGCCGGGTCCGCAGGAACCTGGGTGAGCCCGGGCGTGCGTTGGAGCACCACGCGGAGGCTCTCGGCATCTTCGAGGAGATCGGGGACCACTGGGGGCAAGGCATCGCCCTGGCCGGTCTCGGCCGCGTCTGTCAGGAGCTGAATGAGTCCGAGCGTGCCCGCGAACACCGGCTAAGGGCGGTCGGCGTCTTCCGGAGGATCGGGAACCGCCGGGGGCAGGGCATCGCGTTGCGGAACCTGTGCCTGACGTACGCCGTCCTCGGCCGGCACGAGGAGACCATCGCCTGGTGCCGACGCGCCCTCGCCCGTTGCCACGAGACAGGCGCCCGGCACACCAGGGCCCGCATCCTCAACCCGTTGAGCCGCGCCCTGTGTGAGACAGGCCGGTCGGAGGAGGCGCGGCAGGCGTGGGAGCGGGCCACAGCCATCTTCGAGGAGCTGGGGGACTCGAACGCTGCCAGAGCAGGCGGTCTTCTCGGTGCGGCAGCGGTCGGCGCAGGCTGGTAACGCCGTCATGTCGCCGACACATGCCTGTCACCGGCTGCGAGGTTTCTGACAGCGGCCCTGTGCTCAACTGAGGCATCCGCGAAGGGGAACCGAGCCGCACACTTCCAAGGCACGGCAAGAGTCTTGTCCGCGGGGCGCCCGGTCACACATCCCCCGGGCCGAGGGACACGGGAACGGGGGCACATCCAGCCACAGGTACACGGGGGTCCCTGATGCCCGGGGCCGTAACTCTCTGAAGCTGTCCGGAAGACGCGGCGGTGAGAGCGGCGGGGACGGACGGTAGCCGGGACAACCGGCCTCCCCGGATTCCCGGCCCGTCGAACGGGGTGGCGCCGGGTCCGGAATCTCGCGGACGAGGGCCGCAGTGACAGCGACGGATCAGGGACATGACGCCTTGCCGTAGATGTCGGAGCACCCAAAAACATCGATCGGAAGGGCCCATGACACATCTCATCAGCCTCGAAGAGGCCGAGAAGCTGGACGTCGAGCACGTGCACGACCTGTACCGCACGTACATCAACAAGAGTCAGGTCCGGCTGATGACCTCCTTCGGCTTCGGCCGGGAGCTCGTCGACCACGCCGAGGGCGCCTACGTGCACACACGTGACGGCCGCAGCATCCTGGACTTCACCGGCGGTATCGGTGTCCTCAACCACGGACACAACCACCCGCGCATCCTTGCCGCCCGCCAACGCTTCCAGGAGCAGCGGCGCATGGAGGTGCACAAGACCTACTTCTCGCCGTACCTGGCGGCGCTGGGGCACAACCTCGCCGCGGTCCTCCCTGGTGACCTGAACCGTTCGTTCCTGCCCAACTCCGGGGCAGAGGCGGTCGAGGGCGCCGTCAAGCTCGCGTACAAGTACCACGACGGGAAGCGGCAGACGATCCTGCGCGCGGACTGCAGCTTCCACGGCAAGCTGCTCGGTTCCGGCGGGCTCACGGGCAGCGCGCAGAACACCTTCGCGTTCCCCACGATCCCCGGCATCCGCACCTTCGAGTACGGCGATATCGCGTCCGTCCGCAAGGTGATCGAGGAGACCCGCGGCGAGCGCGGACGCAGCGACGTGTACGCGCTCCTGATCGAACCGTTCAGCGCGTCCACGATCCGCTGGTGCTCCGAAGAATTCCTGCGTGAGCTGCGTGAGTTGTGCACCGCCGAGGACATCGTCCTGATCTTCGACGAGATCTACACCGGCTGGGGCAAGACCGGCAGCATGTTCCACTTCACCCGGTACGAGGGCCTGGTGCCGGACGTGGTGACGACCTCCAAGTCGTTCGGCGGCGGTAAGTCCTCCGTCTCCGCGTACGTGGCGCGCGAACCGGTCTTCCGCAAGGCCTACGACAACATGGCCGACGCCATGATGCAGAGCACGAGTACGACGTACTACGGCTTCGGAGAGGAGACCGCGACCGCCATCGAGGCCGTCGCCGTGGCGGTCGAGGACGACTACCCGGCACGCGCCCGCGCGCTGGAGGCCGTGCTCCGCCCGGGACTGGAGCGGCTCCGCGAGCAGTACCCGCAGCTGATCTCCGAAGTACGCGGCGCCGGCGCGCTGTTCGGGGTCTTCCTCTCCGGCGGCCCCAAGGTGCTGGACCTCATCGGCAAGCTGCCGGCGGGCGATCTGGCCAAGGACCCGCTGATCCGTACGAAGATCGTCACCGCCGCAGTGATCCACACCCTGTACCGCAAGCACGACGTGTACACCTACAACACCCTCAACGGCCGGAGCCCGCTGGTCGTGAGCCCGCCGCTGGTGGCGGAACCGGAGGACGTCGAGCGGTTCCTGGAGGCCCTGGACGCGACGCTCGGCGAGGGCATGAACCGGCTGCTCGCCCGCTTCGTACGCGAGCGGGTGAGCTCGTGGTGAA
Organism: Streptomyces enissocaesilis; assembly: GCF_039533765.1. NCBI lineage: Bacteria > Bacillati > Actinomycetota > Actinomycetes > Kitasatosporales > Streptomycetaceae > Streptomyces > Streptomyces enissocaesilis. The sequence continues at coordinate 58,364 of NZ_BAAAUD010000026.1, forward strand.
GGACACGGACGCCCCCGACGCCCCGCCGTCGCGGGAGAGTTCGGGCCTCCCCGTCCATGTCGCCGTGACCGGCGCGGCCGGTGTGCTCGGCGGTCGTCTCGTGGACCGGCTGCTGGAGTCGGGCGCCCAGCTCCGCGCGTTCGACCTGCGGGAGGTGCCCGCGAAGCCCGGGCTGAAGGCCTTCACCGGCGACATCCGTGATCCGCGGGCGCTCGCCGAGGCGTTCGAGGGCGCAGACGCCGTCGTGCACTGCGCCTCCGCGCTGCCCAGCTACCCCGAGGCCGACATCCGGTCGATCGTCGTCGACGGCACCACCACGGTGCTGGAGGCGGCCCGCGCCGCGGCGGTGCCGCGGGTGGTGCACATCTCCTCCACCGCCGTGTACGGGCTGCCTAAGCTGGTGCCGACGCCCGAGGAGCACCCGCGCGAGCCCGTCGACCCGTACAGCCGCGCGAAGGCGGCGGCGGAGGAGGTGGCCGAGCGCTTCCGGGCGGACGGGATGTGCCTGCCGGTGATCCGGCCCAAGACCTTCGTGGGGCCGGGCCGGATGGGCCTGTTCGACATGCTCTTCCAATGGGCCGAGGAGGGCCGGCACTTCCCCGTGCTCGGGAAGGGTGACGTCCGTATCCAGATGCTCGGACTCGACGACCTCGTGGACGCGCTGCTGGAGGTGCTGCGCGCCCCGGACGACGTGGCCTGCGACACGTACAACATCGCCGCCGCCGAATTCGGCACGCTGCGCGAGGACTTCCAGTGCGTGCTGGACGCGGCCGGACACGGCCGCCGTGTGGTGCCGCTGCCCGCGGGACCGGCGGTCGCCGTGCTGCGCACGCTGGAGCGGACGAAGCTGTCCCCCGTGTACGGCCGGCTGGTCTCCAAGCTGCTCGCCGACTCGTACGTCAGCGTCGACAAGGTCCGCGACAAGCTCGGGTTCCGTCCGCGACTGTCCAATCAGGACGCCGTGCTCCGTACGTACGAGTGGTGGCGCACGCAGCGCGCGGCGGCCGCGGACGCCCCGGCGGGCAAGGGTGCCGGACGGACCAGTACGGACCCGTGGAAGCAGGGCGTGCTCGGACTCGCGAAGGTGTTCTTCTGATGGCCGCTTCGGACGCACCGGGCGGCGACTCGTCCGCACGCACGGCCGACGGGGCCACGGAGCGGGAGACCGCACCGGAACCGGCACAGGAGCCGGAGTCGGCGGGGGAGCCCGCGGGTGAGGAACCCGCCGCCCGCCGCTGGTGCTGGGGAACGCGACTGTTGGTGGCGGGCACGGCGCTCTGGACGGTCCTCCTCGTCCTGCACATCACGCTGATCGGCCGCTGGCGGCCGTGGCTCGTCGTCGAGATCGTCCCGCCGCTGACCGCGGTGGTGGTGCCTCTGCTGCTGCTCGTAGTCGTACCGTTCGCGGCGCCGGTGCGCCGCTGGCTCTCCGCGGTCCTGGTGCTCCTGCTGCTGGCCGGGGCGCATCTGGCCGGCTTCGGATGGACGGGCACCACCTCGGACAGCGCCCGCGGCACGGAGGTCAAGGTCTTCGCCTGGTCCACGGACTACTGGCAGATGGCGGCCGGCGACAAGGACGCCTTCTACGACTTCCTGCGCCGCCAGGACGCCGACGTGTACCTCCTGCACGAATACCTCAACTGGAACTACTCGAACCGGGACGAGCAGCAGATATGTACCAGTCCTGTCCGCATCGACGACACGGACCGGCTGCGCACGGAGTTTCCCGGCTACCGGCTGCTCGTGCAGGGCGAGTTGCTCACTCTGACCCGGTTGCCCGTCGTCGCGGCGCCCGATCAGCGCGTCCCGGCCAAGGGTGAGGACTGGTACTGGAAGGGGTCGAAGTCCCAGCGCACCGATATTCGCGCGGGCGGGCGCACGGTCTCCTTCTACAACGTGCATCTGCCGATCCGCTTCCGGCCCTGCGACATCCGCTACGGATGGGACCGTTTCCGCCAAGCCTCCAAAGCCCAGGAGGACTGGTGGATCAGGGAGCTGCGCAGGCTGCGCTCGGATCTGGGCAGCAACCCCCACCCGGCCGTGGTGGCCGGCGACTTCAACGCGGCCTGGATGGATCGCCACCCGCTCGGAGCCGGTACGCGGCCGCACGACCCCGACGGCTCCCTGTTTCCCGCCGGCACCTGGCCCGCCTGCGAAGGCTCCTGCTCACTGCCCCGGCTGTGGCGCGTATTGCCCCAGCTGTGGCGTTTCGACTGGCTGTTCACCAGCGACGACCTGGCGGTCTCCAGCTACCAGCTCCGCGGCGGCGAGGCCCTCTCGGACCATGCGGCTCAGAAGATACGCCTGGTCGTCCCGCGCAAGGAATCGTCCGCGCACGCCCGATGACGTCCCGTACCGGGACCGCATCGCACCACTCACGCGCCACATCCCACGACGAAGGAAGGGAACACCGTGCTGCAACCCGACAGGTTCGACGTGACGGTGATGCTCGACTACTACACGCCGTACGTCAGCGGGCTGACGGAGGCGGCACGACTGACCGCGGAAGGGCTCGCCGCGCGCGGCTGGAAGGTCGCGGTCGTCTGCTACCAGCACGACCCCGAGCTCGCCCGGCACGAGGTCGTCAACGGCGTCCACGTCTTCCGGGCGCCCGTGCTCGCGCGGATCAGCCGGGGCTTCATCAGTCCCCAACTCGTCTTGTTGGCAGGGCGGCTCGCGGCGCGCTCCGACATCCTGCACATGCATCTGCCCAACCCCGAGGCCGGGTTCGTCGCCGCGCTCAGGCGCCGGGCCCGGCTGGTCGTGACATACCACATCGACGTCTTCCTGCCCGACAACCCGGTGAACCGCTTCGGGATGTGGGCCGTCGACCAGACCTGCAAGTCGGCCGTACGCAAGGCGGACCTGGTCATCACCAACAGCGAGGACCAGGCGCACGGTTCGCGCATCTGGCCGACGATCCGGCGCCGCCGCCTGGCCCCCATCTCCTCCCCGTGCGTGGACCGCAACGGCGGTACGCCCAGCATGCGGGACGGCGACGGGCTGCACGTCGGCTTCATGGGCCGGATCACCGTGGACAAGGGCATCGAGTACCTTGTCCGCGCCTTCCGCTCCCACGACGACCCCGACGCGCGGCTGCTGATCGCGGGCGACTACGCGACCGTCGCGGGCGGCAGCAACATCGACCAACTGCGGGCCGAGGTCGGCGACGACTCGCGCATCCGCTTCACGGGGCTGCTGCGCGGCGAGGCCGTACGGGACTTCTACGCGTCGATCGACGTGTTCGCGCTGCCCTCGATCTCGGAGTCGTTCGGCATCGTCCAGGTCGAGGCGATGATGGCGGGCATCCCACCCGTGAGCACCGAACTCCCCGGCTCCCGCTACCCGGTGGCGGCCACCGGCTTCGGTCGGCTCGTACCGCCGCGCGACCCGGACGCCCTGCGCGAGGCGATCGTGGAGCTGGCCCGGATGCCGGCCGAGGACCGGGAGGCGGGACAGGAGGCGGCGACGAAGCTCTTCGGCGGCGACGCCTTCCTCGACGCGCACGAAGAGGCGTTCCGGCAGCTCCTGAGCGGCAGCCGGTCGTGAAACGGCCCGGCGGCGGGGACACCATGGGGGAACGGCGCGGCCCGGCCGCGGCCGCCGTGCCCGGTCAGCGGCAGGTCGTGCCGCCCATGGCGCTGGTCCCGGAATCCGTTCGCTCCGGGAGCGGTGCGCACGGTCCGCCGGAGGACGGCCCGTGCCTCGCCGCGGCACCCCGGACGCGGATACCCGCGGCGCTGGTGCTGCTGCGCCCCCGCCAGTGGGTGAAGAACGTCTTCGTGCTGATCGCGCCGTTCGCGGTGGACCCGGCGGCGGTCCTGCGGAATCTGACCTGGGCGCTGGCGACGGTCGTCACGTTCACGGCGGCGTCGGCGGCGGTCTACGTCCTCAACGACTGGCTCGACCGGGAGCAGGACCAGCTGCACCCCGTCAAGCGGCACCGCCCGCTGGCCTCCGGGAAGGTCGGACCGCTGGGCGCGCTGCTGCTGGGCGCGGGCTGTCTGGCGACGCTGGCGACCACCGGAGCGCTGCTGCCCCTGCCCGTGCAGGCCGCCGTCGGCGGGTACGCGGTGCTCAACCTGGCGTACTGCCTGCTGCTGAAGCACTACCCACTGGTCGACGTCAGCATCGTCGCCACCGGGTTCGTGCTGCGGGCCGTCGCGGGCTGCCTCGTGGTGGCGGCGCCGTTCAACCCCGCCCTGCTCATCTGCGTGTACTGCACCTGCCTGCTGATGTCGCTCGGCAAGCGGCGGCACGAACTGGAGACGGCGACCCTCCCGGGGCAGGCGGCGGCGCAGCGGCCCGCCCTCTCCGGCTACTCGGTCCCGCTGCTCGACCTGCTCATGGCCGTGCTACTGGCGGCCACGCTGATCAGCTACGAACTGTTCGTCCTCTCCGTGCCGCATCCGCACAGCTCCGTACTGGCCGTCGTCACCGTGCCGTTCGCCGTCTTCGCCCTGTGCCGTTACGCGCAGCTGCTGGTGGTGGACCGCAGCGGCGGCGAACCCGGTCAGGACGTGCTCACGGACGTGCCGCTCCTGATCAACTCCGTGCTCTGGCTGGCCTGTCTGACCGTCGGCCGAGCTCTGTGAGCAGACCGACTCAGTCCGAGCCTGCATGCATGGCCCGATCCTTCAGCGCGACCCGGGAGCCGTACGGCGGACCGGCGCTTACGGGGAGTGGCCTGACCGGCCCTCAGCGGTGCGTGTCCCCGAGGCCGATCAGACGTCCTCGATCCGGCGGAGCCGGCGGAACTCGTGCGGGCCGTCGAACGGCTCGCACCACCGGCCGTGCACCCACTGTGGCCGAGAGGTCACAACCCCACCCAGGAGGGCTGCGAAGAGAGGATGGTCCACTTGAGTCGCCCAAGCCCATTGAGTCGCCCGAGCCCGGGCCTCGGCACCGCCCCACCACGCTCCCCGCTGCGGCGGGTGGTAGTGGTCTGTCACCAGTACCCGCCCTGGACCGTGGGCGGCCTGGCGGAGTACGCGCAGCGGTTCGTCCAGTGCGTCCAACGGGAGCGCGACGACGTGCCACTGACGCTGTACACCCTGAACTGCCCGGAGAACCTCCCCCGTTGGGAGCAGAACGGCTCCGTGACGATCCGGCGGCCCTGGCTGCCGCGCTGGCTCAAGCGGCGCATCGTGGCGCCGAAGAACCATCTGGCGCCCAGCGGCCGGGCCCTGTTCGCCCTCTCCCTGCTCGCCTTCAATCTGGCGACACTGCCCACGCTCGTGCGAGCCCGCCGGTCGGGCACGGTGGTGGCCGTGCACGACTGGCAGAGTGCCGTCGCCGGAATTCTCGCGGCCACCGTGCTACGGCTGCCCGTGGTCTATCACGTCCACAACACCGAGATGACCATGGCCGAGCAGCCCGATGTGACCGATCCCTTCCGGCTGATCGAGATCAATCAGCGGCTGCTCGCCAGAGTCGCGGCCCGAATCGTCGTGCCCACCCCGGAGCTGGGGCGACTGGCCGTCGCGCACGGCTGGCGGGCGGACCGCATCGACGTCGTCCCGCACGGCTGCGAGACCAGCGCCGTCCCGGCCGACCGGAACGCCGACGACGCGGAGCTCGACCACGAGCGGGAGCGAGCGCGAAGCGGGCTCCGCGCGGAACTCGGGCTTCCCCCCGACGCTCCGTTGTTGGTCTTCGCCGGCCGGCTCAGCTCGGTCAAAGGCGTGCCCACGCTGCTGCACGCCCTGCCCGCGATCGCCCGCCGCCACCCCGGCGTTCAGTTGGTGATGCTCGGCGTGGGCCTCGCCGGCACGGACCAGGACGCGGCGGTGGACCGGCTGGTCACCGAGCTCGGCATCGGGGACCGGACGCACGTCTACCACCGCTATCTGCCCCAGGAGGATGTGCGACGCCACTATCTCGCCGCCGACGCCTGCGTCTTTCCCTCCCGTTACGAGCCGTTCGGGCTTGTCTCGGTCGAGGCGATGGCCCTGGCGGCCCCGGTGGTGCTCGGCTCCGGCTTCTCCGCGCTGATCTCCGAGGACGAGGGCAGGGGCGGTCAAGCGGCGCTGCGGATGCGCGGCCACACCCCCGACGAACTGGCCGCCCTCGTCTGCCAGTTGTTGGACGATCCTGCCGCAGCCGCACGGCTGGCCGCCCGCGGCCGGGCCCACGCCCGTCAGAACTTCCGCTGGCCGGACACCATCACCCGCACTCTCGGCCTGTACGAGAGCCTGACGCGCCGGGAGCCCAGTCGTGGATGACACCAGCCGCCGCGGGTGGCGGCCACGCTGGCGGCCGCTGGCCGGCTGTGCACTGGCCTGCGTCATCGTCGCCGGGCTCGTGCTGGCCCTCCGTGGACAGGACTGGTCAGCCACGCGCCCCATGGTGACCCTCCAGGCGCTGCCCTTTCTGCTGATCTCCTGCGTGGTCAACGTGGCAGCACTGCTGTGCGCCATGATGTCCTGGCGCAGCGTCCTCGCCGATCTCGGGCATCCCTTGCCCCGCCGCACCGCCGCCGGTGTCTACTTCGTCGGGATGAGCGCCAAATACGCGCCCGGGGCGCTCTGGGTGGTTCTCACCCATGCGCGGCTTGCCCGAAATGTCGGTGTCGGAGCGCTGGTCACCGTCGCTGTCTGGCTGCTCAACATCCCGATCGTGCTGCTGACCGGGATGGTCGTCGGGAGCCTGGCCGCGCCCTCGATGCTCGGCGACTGGAGCTGGCTGCTGCTGCTCCCGGCCGCGTCGCTGGCCTTCGTACTGGCGCGGCCGTCGGTGGTGGGCCGGGCCGCGCAGGCGGGCGCCCGCCTGCTGCGCCGGGAACTGACCACATCCGGCTCGGGACAGCAGATCCGCGCGGCCATCGGCTGGCAGCTCGCCTGCCGTCTGGTCTCCGGCCTCCATCTGTGGCTGCTCACGCTCGCCATGGGCGCGCCCGTGGGACAGTCTCTGGTGGTCAGCATCGGAGCGTTCGCGCTGGCTACGGGGCTCAGCTCGGTCGTCGTGGTACTGCCCGACGGCGCCCTGATCCGGGAGATGGTCCTGATCGGGACACTCTCCCAGGTGCTGCCCGTCACCACGGCCACAGCCGTGGCCGTGGCCAGCCGCGCCGTCTGCCTGCTGACGGATCTACTGGTCAGCGCCGTGTGCGCGCTGACTATGGTGTCCCGACGCCGGCGCCCCGAAGCCGTCACGGACGGTGCCACCGAGCTTCCCCGCTCGGGGTGACGCCGGACGGCAGGCACGTATTCGCCGGCCGCCCTGGGCGCGGGGAACTGTGTGACCCTCTGCCGCTCAGCGTGTCGGTCAAGCCATGCTCGACGGGGGCGCGTTCGCTGGAGATCAGGCGGCTGGCGGTCTTCTCGGCGTCGGTGCGCGGCTTGCCGCGGGTGGCCTTGCGGCCGGTGTGATCACGGGGTCGTTGTCGGGTTGGTCGTCGAGGACGACGAAGCCGAGGTCGATTCAGATCAGCTTGCTGCGGGGGTCCGTCAGGGCGAGGAAGAGCAGGCCGTTGGGTAGGCACACGTGGTCGGCGGATTCGCGGGCTGACTTGTGGGAACGGCATGCGGTGCTGCCGGAGGCAGGTGTCCACGGCTCCGTGATAGGGCTCTTTGAAATTGGCTCTGACCGAAGTTCCATGAATCCGCAGGTCATGGGTGGGTGAGAATCCTGGTCCGGAGGAGTTCGAAAGAAGCCCGGCCGTACATGGCTCTCTTGAGAGTTTTGATGCGGTTTACGTGGCCTTCGACGGCTCCGGAGCTCCAGGGCAGGGTGAGGCCGGCGGTGACGGCGTCGAGGTCGTGGCGGAGGGAGCCCGCGAAGCTCTGTATCGGTTTCGGGCTGTCCTGCTCGGCTTGGCGGATCCATTGCGTCAGCAGGTGACCGCGCCGGTCGCGGACCAGGTCGACGAAAGTGCGGGCGAGGTCGCAGGCGCGGGTGATGTCGGGGCAGGCGAGCCGGACTTCGAGCAGTCGGTCTTCCTGGCTGTCGCTGAGGGCGTCGCGGGGAGCATGATCCAGGAGGTGATCTTGCGTGGACTGGGGATGTCGACGCGGACGGGTTCGGCAGTGCCCGCCCGCAGGGCGGCGAGATACTTGCGGGCGACCTGGATGCTTCCCCGGTAGCCCCGCTCTCGTATCTCCAGGAACAGGCGCTTGCCGTCGGCTTGGCCGAGGGATTCGGTGAAGTGGGTGTTGAGGTACGGCTTGAACGGTTCCAGCACTCCGTTCGGGCGCCGTTCGCCGGCGGAGGCGAGCAGTTTGTCGATGCCGGTGTCCCGGAAGCGGCGCACGGTCTTGCGGTCCAGCCTGGGCGTCGGTGACCTGTCCGCCCGCGGAGTTCACCGCCTCGGAGAAGTTGACGGTCAGCCCCTCTTACTTCTCGAACTGGCCCCCGTAGCAGGACATCCCCTTCTGCTTCGGCAGGATCTTGTCGCGGACCTCGCGCATCTCGTCCCAGGTCTTGGGCGGCTCGATGTTCGCCTTCTCCAGCAGGTCCTTGCGGTAGTAGAGCATCACGCCGTCCGAGGTGTACGGCATCGCGAATAACTTGTCGCGGCACTTGACCGTGCCGTTGATGGGGCCGAGCGTCTGGCCGAACGGGAAGGACCTCTCGGATATCTCGTCGATGCACGAGTGGCGGCTCGCGCACCTTCCTGCGGACACCAGGCCACTGCCCTCGGTGGCCCCCTACGACCAACTGCTCCGTCGCCGTCGCACCAGCGGCGGCGACCACCGTGAGGGAGAAGCACAGTGACCCTGCCCCGCCAGCGAGGCTTGACCGAGCAGGCCGCCGACGCCGCCATCGACAGCGCCTTTCGGCTTCTGCGGTTGCCGTCGATTCGCAACGAGTTCTCCGACATCGCCGACCGGGCGATGAAGGACCAGATGACCTACCGCGGCTTCCTCGCCGAACTGCTGATGACCGAGTGCGACGACCGGTCCCGTCGCCGTTCGGAGAGGCGGATCAAGGCGGCCGGATTCCCGCGGGAGAAGTCCCTGCGGGCGTTCGACTTTGTCGCGAACCCCAACATCGACGCGGCCACCATCCACACTCTCGCCAGCTGTGAGTGGATCAAGAAGAGCCAGCCGCTCTGCCTGATCGGGGACTCCGGCACTGGCAAGTCCCACATGCTCATCGCCCTGGGCACCGAAGCGGCCATGAGGGGCTACCGAGTCCGCTACACGCTCGCGACGAAACTGGTGAACGAGCTGGTGGAAGCGGCCGACGAGAAGCAGCTCAACAAGACCATCGCCCGCTACGGCCGTGTCGATCTTTTGTGCATCAACGAGCTCGGCTACATGGAACTGGACCGCCGCGGTGCCGAACTCCTCTTCCAGGTCCTGACCGAACGCGAGGAGAAGAACAGCGTCGCCATCGCCTCCAACGAGTCCTTCGGCGGCTGCACCAAGACCTTCACCGATCCCCGCCATCGAGACCGGCACCGACTCCTACCGCCTCGCCAGCACCCGAGCGCGCGCTGAAGAGCCCGCCAAAGCCAGCTGACTTGTCAGACCGCCTCTGCCTGATGCCGGTTAAGGTCGGCGGATGCGCCAGTTCATGGAGACCGAAGCGATGTCGGGGATCGTGCGTGACGCACTGAGCCTCCGCCAACTTGAACTCGCAAGTCAGGGAGCTGGTGTGACCGGTTGCCGGGGTACTCACGCTGGTCGTGGGCGGCAGTCCGCGGAGTAGATCATCTGGCGGATTGGTCGGTTCGCTGGTTCCTGCCCGCTGCGGCCGGACGGCCTTCTACGATCCGATGCATGCTGGATCCCGAGCTGCTGGAGCGGATCACCGCGCGGCGTGCGGAACTGGACGAAGTCGAAGAACAGCTGGCCAAGCAGCTGGCGGAAGTGCGGACCGAGCGGGACGAACTCGCTGTGGCCGAACGGGCCCTTGAACGGATGAGCGAGCAGCTCGCCGACGAGCGGGCATCGGCCGCGCCGACGGCCGGGCAGGTGGGCGGACGGGCGGTGATGCTGATCCCGCACTGCACATCGGGCGTAGAGGAGGCCACGCTCCCGCCGGACTACCAGCGCATCCTCGCCGCCGTGCGGCAGGCCGCCGGGCCGGTCATGGCCCGGCAGGTCGGCGACGTGCTGGGGGTGGACGTCAGCGTGCGGGCCAAGCTGGAACCACTGCGTGGGAAGCTGCTCAGACTTTCCGACCGCGGCTGGCTGCGGAAACTATCCGACGGCCGGTTCACCACCCGTCTGTGATCAGGAGCCGGCGCACAGGTCTGTCTGTCTGCCGAGCCAGGTGCACGCGAGTGCACAAACGGCTGCCCCCGTCGAGGAGGGGCCAGGTAGGTTGATCATTTGTGTCGCGGGGGGACAGCCTTCGGCCCCGCGGAAGAAAAGTTGAAGAAATTTGTCGTCGGATGTCGAGAGCTCGTTTCTGGCTCCGACTGAGGGTGACAGCGCGCCGACGGGGCGCGCGGGACTGAGGGGACGCCCAAGATGAAGTACGTCGCGATGATCTACGGCAACCAGGCCAAGTGGGACTCCTTCCCGGCCGAGGCATGGCCGCAGGCCATCGCCAAGCAGGAGGCGTTCAACAAGAAGTACCGGGAGACCGGGGAGCTTCTGGGTGCCTACGGCCTGGCGGATGTGGACAACGCTCAGCTCGTGCGCCGCAAGGACGGGGCCCCGGCGGTCACCGACGGGCCCTACCTGGAGACCAAGGAGTACATCGCCAGCTTCTACCTGCTCGACTGCGAGAGCCAGGAGCGCGCTCAGCAGATCGCGGCGGACATGCCCTTCGCCGACGTGGAGCCGGTCGAACTGTGGCCCGTCCTGCACGAGTCCGCGGCGGACATGTGAGCGTGGATCACGGCGTCGAGGACCTGCTGCGCGAGCTGGCGCCGCAGGTCCTCGGCGCGCTGCTTCGCCGGTACGGCACCTTTGACGCGTGTGAGGACGCCGTACAGGAAGCCCTGCTTGCCGCAGCGCTCCAGTGGCCCGCCGAAGGAACGCCGGACAACCCGAGGGGCTGGCTGGTCACCGTCGCCTTCCGCAAGCTGGTGGACCACGTGCGCAGTGAGCAGGCACGACGGCGCCGTGAGGACCGCATCGCCCTGGCCACCCCGCAGGCGGAACTCCTCAGCCATCCCGCCGACGCCGAGCCGGACGCCGACCGGGATGACTCCCTCGCTCTGCTGTTCCTGTGCTGCCATCCAGCGTTGTCCGCGCCCAGCCGGATCGCTCTGACGCTGCGCGCGGTCGGCGGCCTGACCACCGCCCAGGTCGCTGCTGCCTTCCTGGTCCCGGAGACGACCATGGCCCAACGCATCAGCCGGGCCAAGCAGACCATCAAGACCTCCGACCTGCCGCTGAGCATGCCCGAGACAGCAGACCGCGGCCAGCGGCTGGGCGAGGTGCTGCACGTGCTGTACCTGATCTTCAACGAGGGATACACCACCACAGACGGCGCCGACCTGACCGCGCCCGCTCTGTCGATCGAGGCCATCCGGCTCACCCGGCTGCTGCACCATCTGCTGCCCGACAACGCCGAAACGGCAGGATTGCTGGCGCTGATGCTGCTCACCGACGCGCGCCGCCCTGCTCGCATAGGCCCCGACGGCAACCTGGTGGCGCTGGCAGAGCAGGACCGCGGCCAGTGGGACCGCCGGCTCATCGCCGAGGGAATCGACCTGATCAGCAAGACCCTGCCACGGGGACAGATCGGCCCTTACCAGCTACAGGCCGCCATCGCCGCCGTCCACGACGAGGCCGACCATGTCGACACCACGGACTGGCCGCAGATCCTCGCACTGTACGAACTGCTGGAGCACGTCGCTCCCAACCCGATGGTCACGCTCAGCCGTGTGGTCGCCCTCGCCATGGTGCACGGTCCCGCCGCCGGACTCGAGCTGCTCGCGACCCTGCAACCCGACAAGCGCATGGCACGCCACCACCGCCTGCTCGCCACCAGAGCCCACCTCCTGGAGATGCTCGGTCAGCACGACGCAGCGGCGGACGGTTACCGCGATGCCGCCCGCCGGGCCACCAGCTCACCGGAACGGCGCCACCTCGCCTCCCGCGCAGCACGACTCTCACCAGGATCGAGTTTGGCCAGCAACGTCCGAGCTGCCAGTACCAACACGTAGCTCTGGCATCAGCGCTGCGTACCTGCGGATGCCCACGCCGACACCAGGGACGCTGCCGCCCGGTGCGGTGCGGTGCGGTGCGGTGCGGTGCGGTGCGGTGCGTCGCGTGCGTACCCGTGCGCCCCCGACTGCCGTTGGGATTGTGTGACGAAAACCAAAGAACGCGCCGAGGACACGTGCCCGCTCATTTACCAGTGCCGTCTGCCGCTGTCCACGCGCACCGTCAGCCACCTCGCCGGTCTGCTGCGACGCCATCTGAAGGCGATACGGTCCAGGTGGCGAATCCTGCCGCCCAGGAGGATCGCGTTGATCGTCCTGGCCATACTGCGCCACGACCAGCGCCTGGCCGACATGGCCGCTGGCAACAACGTGTCCGAGTCCACCGTCCGCCGCTGGCGCGACGAGCTGATCACCCTGCTCGCCGCCCAGGCACCGCGCCTGGACCGCGCCCTGAAGAAGATCGCCAAGCAGGGCGGGGAGGTAGTCCTGATCGACGGCACCCTCATCCCCACCCAGCGCCGCACCGGAAAGGCCGACCGGCGGAACTACTCCGGAAAACACCACCATCACGGCCTGCACTTCCTTGCCCTGACCGACGAGAGAGGCCGGCTGATCTGGATATCCGCCGCGCGGCCCGGACGCACCCATGACATCACCGCCGCCCGCCACGACCACATCCTGGCCCACCTGCGCGCCGCGGGTCTCGGCGCCCTCGCGGACCTCGGCTTCCGCGGCCTGGACAACGACGTACGCGACCCCGTGATCGTCACCGGCTTCACCGCCACCCGCACCCACAAGCTCACCACCGGCCAGAAAGACGCCAATCGCGTCCTCGCCACCGGACGCGCGCCGGTCGAGCACGGCTTCGCCCATCTGAAGAACTGGCGGATCCTCACCAAACTCCGCACCGACCCTGCCCGCGCCACCCAGCTCCTGCGCGCCCTGTTCGTCCTGACGAACCTCGAAGTCAACCGCTGACAGACGATCTACTCCGCAGACTGTCTCCAGCGACCAGCGTGGGCACCCAGAGCACCGGTCACACCAGCCCTTTGACCCGCGACTTCAAGTTGGCGGAGGCTCACTGACGCGCAGGCGGCCCGCCGCATGAATCCGAGCAGCGACATGCGCACGCTGGGACTGCATGCCGTGCGGCGGGTTCCTGTGCTTTCATGCCGACAAGCAGCCGCGCCGAGAAGCACAGTCGCCACATGGGGTACCTGCAGGCTCCAACGGCGCGTGGGGGCACGGCACGCGCACACCCGCCGCAGACTGCAGCGTGCCGAGTGCACGGCCTGCGCCTGGCGTCGGCGTTAACTGGTGGCTGGTGAAGTCACTGCGGGGTGGAGGCGTGCTCGCTGGGAGGCAGGACGTCCCCCAGCTGGCGGCGGGAGGTGATCGAGAGCTTGGCGAAGACCTTGCGCAGGTGCCACTCGACCGTTCGCGGGCTGAGGAAGAGCCGGGTGCCGATCTCCGGGTTGGTCAGGCCGTCCCGCACGAGCAACGCGATTTGCCGCTCCTGCGCCGTCAGTTCCTCGCCGGACGAGGCCTCGATCGTGCGGTTGCCGATGCGCTCGCCCGTAGCGACCAGTTCACCGCGGGCCCGCTCGGCGAACGCCTCCATTCCGATCGACACGAACATCTCATACGCAGTTCGCAACTGCTCTCGTGCCTCGCCACGCCGACGGCCTCGGCGCAGCCACTCGCCGTACAGAAGATGAGCACGCGCCAGCTCGGGGCGCAGCTCTGTTCGGCCCAGCCGCTCTATCGCCTCGCAGTAGAGATTTTCCGCGCCGTCTTTGCTCACCAGTGCCCGGGAGCGGGCGAGCACGCCCAGCGCCCAATCCGTGCCTGACGGCGCTGTCGCCTCCGTCAAGTCCTGCAGTGCCGCACGAGCAACGTCAGTGTCATCGGCACGCACTGCTGCCTCGATCAGTTCGGGCAACGCCCACACCGACACCCACAGCTCGGCCATCTGGGTGCACACCTCAGCCGCTGCCAGCGCCTGCTCATAGCGGCCCAGGCCGTTGTACAGGACCGCGGCGGCCCAGTGGGCGACGGTGACCCCCATCAGCTGACCGCTCGCGCCGGCCTCCTCGGTCGTGGCGGCGATCAGCGCTTCGGCCTCGGCCGCCCGGCCTCGCAGAGCGCTCAACCTGAGCTCGACATGCGGCGCGATGGGCACACCCGTTGCCGCGCACACGTCCTTGATCTCCGTGACGATCACATCCGTAGCGGTGAAGTCCCCGGTCCAGGAGATCGCAATTCCAAGTGATGTCAGGGAGAACGGGAGCTCGGCCAGGGCGCCGGCAGCCCGCGCTTGCTCCACGACCCGGCCGACCAGCACGCGCATGGCTTGCTCATCCCAGACGGCCGCGCTGATCCCGTTGGCCACCCAGACCCAGATCAACGCATCGTTCGCCGAAGGGTTCGACAGCGCCGCCAGCGCCTGCTGCAGTACAGGCATCGCGGCGGCGCGCCCCTCGGTGACGAGCAGCGCACAGCCCTCCAGTACCAGATCGACCGCGCGCGGTGCCCCGGCCCGCGCCGGAAGGGCCCTGGCCGCCTCGGAGATCGTCCGCAGGCTGTCGGAGTGCACGGCCAGCAACGCTGCGGCACCCCACGCGACCAGATAGGTCTCGCGTGCGAGGTCCATGTCGAAGGGCTCCAGCCGCTGTGCGGCCCTCAGCAGCAGCGGTGGCGCCTCCTGGTTGAGACCGGCCGCGAAGATGATCCGACTGCGGATCAGCTGCGCCCGCACGTGCTGCAGCTCGTTCTGGGCGGCCCGGTCGGCGACCTCGGCGAACCTGCGCGCAACGTCGAGGTCACCGGCCTGCAGGGTGGCTTCCGCAGCCGCCACCGATCGCTCGGCACGTCGCGAGGTGTCCTCCGTCAACGCCGCGCACCGCTGCAAGAACGCCGCTGCGGCGGCCAGTCCGCCGCGCGCCTGCGCCCGGTCGGCGGATCGTTCCAGTTCCGCAGCGACGGACTCATCCGGCGAGGCTGTTGCCGACGCCCGGTGCCAGGCTCGACGGTCCGGGTCGGCCTGCGGGTCAGTGACCTCTGCCAACGCCAGATGCGCCGCCCGGCGGTCGACGCTTGACGCCGACCGGTACACCGCCGACCGCACGAGTGGATGACGGAACGCCACGTGTGCGTCCAACGACAGCCATTCCTGCACGCCTTCGGCGAGCGTCTCCTTCGGTGTCAGGCCGAGCCGGTCGGCCGCGCCCCACACCAGAACGGGGTCGCCGACCGGCTCGGCTGCAGCGATCAGCAGCAACAGCCGGGCAGGTTCGGACAGAGCGCTGATGCGGGTCAAAAAGCTCCGTTCGATCCGGCCCGGCAGCGTGTCGGCGCGCAGCAGACCGAACCCGCCCGCCATCTGCGTCACCGTCAGCCCGTGCGGCAGCTCCAGCAGGGCGAGGGGGTTGCCCCTGGTCTCGGTGACGATCCGATCGCGGACTTGCCTGTCCAAACGTCCGTGCGTGACCGAGTCCAGCAGGGTGTGCGCATCGGCGTCCCGCAGACCCGTAATCTCCAGTTCCGCAAGACCGAACAGCTCCTTGGGCCTCTCCCGTACCCCGAAGACGATAGCGACCGACTCCGCCAGCAGACGGCGGGCCACGAAGCCCAGTACCTGCAACGATGCCTGATCTACCCACTGCGCGTCATCGATTACGCACAGCAGAGGATGCTCTTCCGAAGAGCTCGACAAAAGGGTGAGCACCGCCAACCCGACCAGGAACCGTTCGGGCGGGTCTCCCGCCCGTATCCCGAACACCGTCTCCAGCGCCGCGCGCTGCGGACCGGGAAGCTGTTCCAGGCGGCTGAGCAGCGGAGCGCACAGCTGATGCAGCGTGGCGTAAGCCAGTTCCATCTCCGACTCGACACCGACGGCACTGAGTATCTGCATGCCTGCGGCCGCATGCTCCGCGTACCGCAAAAGCGCCGACTTCCCGACTCCCGGCGCGCCGTGCACCACCAGTACGCGGCTCTCACCGGTGTCGACGGCCGCAAGCATCCGATCAAAGACGGCACGCTCTGCGTCCCGCCCGAGCAGCACGACGTTCTCGTCCTCGCCGTGGCCTGTGCTACGCCTCCGCCGATCCATCGTCACCGCCCTTATTTCCTCAAGCCGCTGCTCAGAGCCATCTTATGCGTGCTGGTAAGTGGTCTGAAGTGGCCCGATCCTGCCGGTGATCTTGAGAGTGCAGAGATCGCCAGGAATTCGGTCAGGGGATCGGCTGCTGGTCCTGGAGATCGCATACCTCCACGAAAGGTGCATCTGATGGACAGGTATAGCCGGGGGAGTGGTCCAGAGACGACAACCCGGCGCCTTCGGTGACGGACACCGGGGTCACCCCTCAAGGCTGGCGACCAAGTGGCCGTGCTTGTCCTGCACAAGCAGCACAGTGATCTGCTGTTGGGACACGCGGATGTGCAGGGCGGAACCGTCCGCAGTGGCACGCAGGCTGCCCACGGGCAACCGCTGGCCGTCCGCGTCGGCGGTCATCAGCCGGTAGGTCTGCCCGGGGTGCAGCCCGGACAGGATCACCGGTACTTCGGTAACCAACTGCGCGGGACCATCCGCCCCTCCCGGGACAGGGTCACCTGCGCGGCGGAAGCGCCGCGGTCACCGCCGTTGACCACCGCCACCGTCACCACCGCACAGCAGGCCAGCCTTACGGCCGCCGCCGCAAGTGCCACCCGGCAACGGCCACGCACGTACGACCGCCTAGGCCGGGCCGTTGTGCTGGGAGGCGTCCATGACGGGCCGGCGGGAGTGCAACCGCCCTGACCGCTACGAAGATCAATGGGCGCCAATGCGCCCGCGCACAGCCTCCAGTCCCGGTCAGCGGTCGCCGGATCCGTATCGACCGGGGCCAGGAGGACAGCTGCACGACTCCAGTGAACGACGGCGTCACTGACCCGACCAGCCGGGCCGCCGACCTGCCCACCATCAGCGCCGGAAAAGCAAAAGGATCCACCGACGCGGACCCTCGCGAAAGAACGAGGCTAAAGCTGTGACAACAGCCGTGCTTCGGCCCAGCGCGTACGCCGCAGCCAGGCGCCCGTTTTGGGAGGCGCGTCATGCACATTATGTCGAGCACATGCCGGCTACCGGGTACGCCGACACGGGGGGTCGTCTCGATCCGAGGGATTCCTGCCCCGTATTGAGGGGCATCGGAAACCGCAGGCAGGCACTCTGGTGCAAGCCGGGATGACGGGGCAACGAGCGTAGAAGCCAGACAGCCGACCTCGTCCTAGCCATTGGAAATGGGTGTGCCGTTACCTCACCCGAGGAGATAACCAAACCCCAAAATACTTCGGCGCCCTGCGTGTCATGACGAGTGTGAGAAAGAGGAAAATACCATGCCCCAGACCGGGCGTACCCTCGAAGATACCTGCGGCTCCCAATCAACTTCATGTTCTGGTATTTCCATCGAGTATGCCGCGTTCCGGCAGCTGAACTACGCTGCATACGTGGATTACGCCCATGTCAGGACAGGAAACCAAGAAACCGCAATGCGGTGTGCTGACATCACCTTCGACAAGTTGTGGACCATATGGCAGACCGCACTACGGGAGAGTCCGGCTGCCCGAGGTTGGGAGCTGCTGCGTGAGCAGGTTGAAGACCTGTCCACCTGTAGCTCAGGACATGACTGGACGGCCCATTGTCTACTGCAGGCGGATAACGCCGACGCCATACTGCTGCACCGCAGACTGGGATTGTCCGTAACCGAGGCAGCAGGGTTGATGGGGCTGCCGGATTACGCTGTACGCGGCCTTCTGCGCACGAGCGACCGCATGCTGGGCGCGCTCCCGCCATGCTTGGCACCTTTGGTCGCAGAGCTCGTCGGGTCATAACTCTTTTACGGGCTGCTCATATAGTTTCTCCACTGCACTGCCCACACTGGTGCAGGACGATGCGGGTAGTCTGCGCGCCGGGCGATGGACGCGGCCGCCCGCCTCCTTGAACACCAAGGGGCCTTCGAAACGGTCGAAGAGGATCAATAAAAGCCGCCGGGGGAACCTCGCAACCGAAACTGCGACCGGTAAGCAGGATGTTCCAACCCTGCTTTGTCGGTACCCAGTAACGGTGCATTGCGAAGATTTCTGGCATCCGTTCGCTTCGCACTCTGTGAGTGCGAGAACTTAAATAGCTGTTTAAGGTTCCCCCGAGATGCGGAGCATGTTGACAGCAGGTCAGATGGTTCTCATGAGAGGAACATCGGCCATGGCTGCTCCCAGGAAGTACTCGCTCGAATTGCGTGAGCGTGCGGTGCGGATGTCCCGCACCTCGGTCCCGAAGCCGCAGATCAAGAAGCTCGCCGTCGATCTTGGTGTGCACCCCGAGGCTCTGCGCGGCTGG
>NZ_BAAAUD010000027.1:0-1111 GCF_039533765.1 Streptomyces enissocaesilis
GTCGTCGACCATGACCGCGGCCTAGACGGTCTATTCCAAGGGATACCGGGGCGGTGAAAGTAGACGAGGGTCTCCATGATCGACGTTGCTGAGCAACGAGACCATGGAGGCCACGTGCACGTCGATCTGGACACCCTCGCCACTGCACTCTACGTGAAGATCGACGACGAACTGAAGGCCTCACCGCAGCTCAACCCGTACCGGCCGAAGGTCGGCATCACCCCGAAGATCACCGACGCGGAACTGATCACCGTCGCGGTCCTGCAGGCGCTGCTCGGCCACCACGACGAGATCCGGTGGCTGCGCGGCGCCCGCAAGGCCATCGGACATCTGTTCCCGTACCTACCCAAACAGCCCGGCTACAACAAACGCCTCCGTGCCCTGATCACCCAGATCGCCCACTGCATCGCCGTCCTCGCCGCGGACACCGACCTGTGGCGGCACCCGGTCCGCATCGCCGACTCGACCCCCGTGCAGTGCGGCACCTCCCGAGAGACCGTCAAACGCTCCGANCCTGGCCGGCTGGGCCGGCTACGGCTACTGCGCCTCGCACTCCCGCCGGTTCTGGGGCCTGCGCCTGCACCTGGTCACCACCATCCACGGGCTACCCGTCGCGTTCGCCCTGACCAACCCGAAGACCGACGAGCGCGACGTACTGATCGACCTGGTCTCATTGCAGCCGGCCATGTTCCATCACCCGGACGGACTGATCCTGATCGTCGACAAGGGCTACCGCGACCGCCTCACCGAGACCTGGCTCAACGAAACGGATATCGACGTCATACGACCCGCATACCGCAACGAGACACCACGCCCCGGCCGGCCCATGCTGCGCGCCGTCCGCCAGAACATCGAGTCCGTCAACCAGACCCTCAAAAGCCAACTCGATCTCGAACGGCACGGCGGCCGCACCCCCACAGGCGCAGCCGTCCGCATCCTGCAACGCCTCCTGGCCATGACCGCCGCGATCTGGCACAACTGGCACACCGGCCAACCCGTCATGCGATCCCTGATCGCTTACGACCACTGAACCCTTGGAATAGACCGTCTAGTCGTCGACCATGACCGCGGCTCAGTCGTCGACCATGACCGCTGCGACCTCGGTGCGCGC
>NZ_BAAAUD010000028.1:0-1091 GCF_039533765.1 Streptomyces enissocaesilis
CAGAGCGGGGCAGCAAGCGGGCACAGGCATCAACGATCATGTGAGTTCTCTACGCTCCGTGATCGACAAGGATGCCCGTGCCCGCGATCCCATCATCCCTGCTGGAGCCCGTGTGGGTCCAGTTCGACGCGCTGCTGCCCGCACGGCCGGAGTTCGACCCGACCCACCCGCTGGGCTGCCACCGGCGGCGGGTGCCCGACCGGGTCGTGTTCGCCCACGTCGTGGACGCCCTGGTCCACGGCTCCGGATACGAACGCATCGCCACCGAGGCGTGCTCGGACCGCACCATCCGCCGTCGCCTGCGCGCCTGGGCCGAGGTGGGGCTGGGCGAACAGCTCCACGCCCTCGCCCTGGCCGCCTACGACCGCATGATCGGCCTGGACCTGGCCGACGTCAGCGTCGACGGGGCCATCACGAAAGCCCCGTGCGGCGGCGAGCGCGCCGGTCGCTCCCCGGTCGACCGGGGCAAGGGCGGCATGAAACGCTCGACCGGCACCGACGGCGACGGGATCCCGCTCGGCCTGATCGGCANCGAGCGCCAACCGGCACGACTCGCCGCTGCTGCGCGGCACTCTCGAGGCGAGCAGCCGCCAACTGCACCATCGCTGGCCCGAGCAGGTCACCGCACATCTGGACCGCGCCTACGACAACGGCCCGAGCCGGGACCTCCTCGCCGAGCTGGGCTTCGACGCTGACATCGCGCGCAAGGGCATCCCCGCCCCGGTCCAGGTCGGCAAGCGCTGGGTGGTCGAGCGGACGAACTCGTGGATGAACGGGTTCGGCAAGATCCGTCGCTGCACCGACCGCAGCGCCAGCATCATCGACTTCTACCTGTATCTGGCCGCAGCCTTCGTCACAGTCCGTCAACTCATCCGCCGCGCCCGTGCGCTCTACCGCTGGGATACCCGACTCACCACCCGCAGGCTCAAGTAACGCCCATTTGCCGGTCGCTCTAAGTGCCGTGACGACGCCCAACGCGGCATAGACACCACAGGCGACGTCCCACGCCGGCAGTACGTGGTTCACCGGTCCGGACAATGCCGCCGGACCGGTTACGGCCGGAAACCCCGTCGCCGCGTTCACGGTGTAGT
>NZ_BAAAUD010000029.1:0-124999 GCF_039533765.1 Streptomyces enissocaesilis
GCGTTCAGGATCGCCCCGATGTCCTGCATCGTGACCTCGTGCTTCCCGAAGCGCTTGAACTGCTCCTCACCGAGCAGCAGCTTCAGCAGGCCGTCCACATCGTCGTCGTCGAGCCGGCGCAGCCCCTTGGCCGTCGCGCGGGAGAGCTCGGTGGGCAGTTCGAAGGTGTCGTCGTCCAGGCTGAACGACCAGGCGCGGCCGAGGGCCTCCATGCGCTGGGCGCGGGCGGCGTTGACGTCGAAGGGTGCCATGGGTGTCTCCGTATCTCTGGGACTGAGCTGGTGAAGGGGCGGAACGTGCGCCGGGCGGGGACGGAGTGCCCCCGCCCGGCGCGGGTGGTGCTTAGGCGGAGACGGGAGCCGTGGCGTACGTCGGGTCCTTCATGACGAAGGTCGCCAGCGGCTCGCCGTCGCCACCGGACAGGGCGGTGAAGGTGACGCCGAGCGAGGCCGCGGCCTTACGGGCGAGCTTGATGTCGTCCGAGGCCGTCACCTGACCGCGCGGGATGACGAAGCGGTACGTGATGTCCTTGCCGTCGGTGAACTCCAGGCCGAGCGCGCGCTCGTCGAAGGTCGGACCGTCCGGGACGTCGAAGGTGAAGACGCCCGAGCCCGCGCCGGCGGCGGTGATGTCGTTCTTGCTGCCGCCCATGAAGAACGGCAGCGTGTCCTCGTTGAACTGCAGCATCGAGAACTTCAGCGTCAGGTCGCGGTCCGCGTAGACGAACCGGGCCGGGCTGATCGACTGCCACGTCTCGACCGGGTCGAGCTTGTCCTTCTTCGAGAAGGTCACACCGTCGGTCGACGTGTACCCGAGGTCCACCCAGCCGGTGCCCCAGTCGGTGGACGGGGTGGCGGAGAAGGTGGTGGGGAGGGGCGCGCCGATCGGCGCGACGAGGACACGGCCGGTACCGGCGACGCGGATCTCGGAAGAGGTGTTGCCTGCCATGGGGTGCTCCTTCAAAGGGATGGGTGGTGCGTGGGTGGGCTGCCGTGGGTACGGCAAAGGCCCCGCCGGAACGGCGAGGCCTGGTCTGTGGGGGCGTACGGACGCGTCGGCCCGGAAGGCGCGTCAGTCCGTACGCACGGAGAGGCGCAGCACGCAGAGGTAGCGGTTGGCCGCGGTGTAGATGTAGTCGGGGAGCCAGCGCGGGCCGTCGGCCTCACTGACGTCGGTGATCGTCGAGACGCCGAAGACCGTGCCGGCGCTCTGGAGGACCACGGCACGGGCCTGGTTCGCCAGGAGGTGCGCGGCGGACTTCGTCGGGCCGTAGACCTCCAGTTCGATCAGCGGCTGGTCGACGTGGAGGTCGTCGATCCAGGCACCGCCGCGCCGGGAGACGATGACCGCCCGCTGCGTGCCGTTGAAGTCGGCCGGCGGCTCGTCGTCCACGATCGCGCCCGCCAGCTCCGGCCGGTCGGAGAGGAGGTCCACGACGATGGCCTCCACGTCGGGGAAGGTGTTCGGGGCTTGGCTCATACGGGATACCGCTCCTGTTCGTACGGGGACTGACGGGGCTGGCGGGACTCATGGGACCTACTGGGCTCCTGAGACCTGACGAGGCACACGGGACCTGGCGGGGCTCACGAGATCCGACGGGCTCACGGGGGCTGGTGAAGACCCGGGCGGCGCCCCGCGGCACGCACCACGCGCCGGAGGCGGCCGGGGGAGCCTGCCGTCCGACGCGCGGGGCCTGCGGGGCGCCGCACGGATCCGTACGGCGGAGCCGCACCCTGGAGGGATGCGGGCGCAGCTCCGCCGCTGCACCTATTGTGATTCAGATCGTGCGAGCGCGCAACTCGTTCGTGCGCGAACGCACTTGAACAGGTGTGTTTGTAGTGGTGTCGCGGACCCCGGGGGCGTTACTCTCGATATTTCGAACTGAGATTCGAAAAGGTGTGGTGAGTGTGGATGGCAGCCCGTTGTGCGGACAGGAAACGGCAGGTGCGCGTGGTCAGCAGCGTCAGCAGTGCGCATGAGCGACTGACCGAAGTGGTCGCCGTCGCTGTCGAGGTAGCGGCGGAAGCAGGAGAGTCCGGTACCTACACCGGAGAGATCGCGAGAACGCTCACCGCCGTCGTCGGCAAGATCGGCGCGCGCATCGCGGTCGACGCCGAGGTCCGCGGCTTCACCAGCGGCTGGCAGGAAGCCGTGCGGCACGTCTCGGCCCCCGGCCCCGAACTCGACGACGCGCAGGTGCTGCGCATGCGCCCGGAGGGGGACGCCGGACCGTGACGTCAGGCCCGCACGGCAGACGCAAGAGGCGGCCACCCCTCGGGGTGGCCGCCTCTTCTTTACTACGGGTTACTTCTCCTCCGGATCGGCCGGCCTCACCCGGTACCGGCCGGTTGCGCCTTGCGCCGGGCCGCACGCTCTGCCGCGAACACGTCCTCCAGGCGGTACAACTGCGCCCGGCCCTGGCGTC
This sequence comes from Streptomyces enissocaesilis, assembly GCF_039533765.1. Taxonomy (NCBI): domain Bacteria; kingdom Bacillati; phylum Actinomycetota; class Actinomycetes; order Kitasatosporales; family Streptomycetaceae; genus Streptomyces; species Streptomyces enissocaesilis. The sequence goes on from NZ_BAAAUD010000029.1 coordinate 2,426, forward strand.
CTGCCGGCACCAGGTGCCCCAGCTGGACCCACTTGCGGATCGTGGCGGGCACCACGCCCGCCTCGGTCGCCGCGAGGGCGCCGTTGATCAGGGTGTCGGCGGCGATCGTCATCGACGCGCTCCTTCGGTGCTCGTGGCCCGGGCGGCCGTCGCCGACTCGTCCATCGACGCGTCGATCTCCGCCCGGTCCGCTCCGGCCGTGCCCGACAGCGTCTCCCAGTCGCCCTCGTGCCAGACGTGCCGGTACGCCGGGTCCGTACGGCAGTCGCACTCCTCGGCGCCGCACCGGCAGGCCGGGTTCACGCACAGCACCGCCCGCCGGGCGGGGAACGCGCGCAGCGACACCGAGTCGCACCACGGGCAACGGCCCCGCACCCGGACCATCGACTCGGAGTCGCCCAGTACCCGGGCGCAGCGCCGGGCCATCCGCCGGGACTCGTCGCGGACGTGCGCCGCCAGCGCCGGATGGGCCGCCACCCGGGGCAGGAGCCCGGCGGTCCGGATCAGCCGCTGCGGTACGCGCGCCTGGCGCGGCCGGCCCAGGCCGAGCTTGTCGTGGACGGCCTCGTCCAGCTCGATGACGCCGTCGGTGATGTCCCGGATGGCGTCCGAGACGTGGAGCCGCAGCGGCGCCGCCGAGTGCCCGGGTACCGAGAGGCCGTGCCGCTGCTGGACGAGGAGGGCGTCCCGCCGCTCTTCGCGGATCCGCTCGGCGGTGCCGGGGGCGGGGGCCCGCCGCTCGGTGACGGCGGACGGGCGGCCCGGGGCCAGCTCCGTGAGCAGTTCGGGGAACTGCTTCAGGAGCGCCTCTATCCAGAGCGCCGCGTCACGGACGACGTGCTCGGCCGAGGGCGCCGGCGCTGACGGCGCGGACGACGCGGACGACGCGGACGACGTGGACGACGAAGAGGGAGGAGAAGGGGAAAAGGACGACGCGGACGGAAACGCGGAGGACGAGGCTGATGCGGACATGGTGCCTCCCAGGTACGACGGGCGGGAAAGGAGTGAAGAAAAAGCGTGAAGAGGGGAAAGGAGCTGTGTGGAGAGGCATGTACGGGAGAACGCATACGTCGCGTGATGCCGCCGATCGGGGCTTCTGTCGTAGCCGTCATACGTACGAAGTCGTTCCGCGCCTGGTCGTCCACAGCCACTTCCGGGCCTATCGTGCGCAGTCGCAACTAACTCGCCGAAGAGGGGTCAGGCGGCGGCGCGACGGACGCCCTTGAGGTCGACAGGGCGCCCGTTGCGCCACAGGCGCCCCGCGCTCACGCCGTCGAAGAAGCTCTCGGCCGGAGCCACCGACTCTTCGCAACGGCGCACCACGGGGCATCGCCCGCACGCCGTCAACGCAGGCCGGGCTTCTTCCTCGCGCTTGCTGAAGATCACCTGCGGGGGGAGGCCCGCGCAGGCGGCAGCGGCTCGCCAGCCGAAGAACTCCAGCACCTCGGGCAGGGGCAGGGTGGATGCGGACGCCATGGCGGTACTCCTGGTTCGGGCGGGAGCCGACCGGCTCGGACGGCTCGGACCACCCCGAAGGGTGGTTGCGAACCCGCACGATGACATGTTGCGCGCTCGTGCGCAACTTAATGATCCGCACCCTCTCTCGAAAAACCTCACCGTGCGCGCGCAGGAGCACGTAATTCTGTGCGCGCAAGCGCGATAAGGTTGGGTATTGCCTTGGAGGGAGGCGTCCAACCATGACCGTCAGTGACCTGGAACAGTTCGCCGCATGGATCGAGGAATTGATTCGCCGTCGCGGCTTCGACATCGACAGCCCCCGCGGCGGGGGCAAGTCCCGACTCGCCGACGAGGCCGGGGTCCATCGCGCAGCCATCACCCGGCTGCTCCAGAGACAGAGCATGCCGGACCTGGAGACGACCCGGCGCCTCGCGCACGTGCTGGACGTATCGGTGCGGGAGATGCTCATCCGGTCCGGCCGGCTCACCGAAGACGACCTGCCGCTGCCGCTGCCGCAGGCCGTCGAGGGAGCGGCCCGGCCGGGCGTGGGGGAACGCCGGCTGACACTGGAGGAGGCCGCAGCCGGCCTGGGCGTACCGGCTGATCAGCGGGACATGTTCATCAAGGTCGCCGGCCAGTTCCTGCCCGCCGCCCCGGCCCGTCGCGCCCCGCTCGCCAAGGACTGACCGCGCTTCGTCCGCCCCGGCGGTTCCTTGGTGAGCGGGCGGTGCGGAACGGGCGCTTCCTCTTGATCCCGGTAAACTGTCACAGCCTGTCCCCCCACATACGCACAGGTTGTACGCCTCCAAGAGCCGCACATTCCGACGCCGCCACGCCGGACGCGTCGCCGAAGTGCGCCTTCCATGGGCGGGATTGGCAGCGATGGGACGCGAAAGGGATGCCCGTATGACCGAGTGCGAGAAGCGCTCCCTGTCCTCGGGCGCCGCACATGAGGCCGGAGACGGGACCGCGGGCCCCGACGGAGACGAGAAGTGCCCGTCCGGGGAGAAGGAGAAGTCGGCCCCGATATCCACGGGCGACCCCCTGGGCCTTCCCGGGGCGCTCGGCAGACTGCTGGACGAGCACACGCCCGAGGAGGTCGCCGCCCTGCTCCGCGAGGAGAGCGACCGCCGCGAGTTCACCGCCTACGCGAAGGGCTGGCGCGACGCCGTCGCCCATTTCACACCGGCCCTGGAGGAAGCGCGCCTGTCGCGCGCCCGCACCCTGCGGCTGGTGGAAGACACGCCCGGGCAGGCCGCGGTGATCCCCTTTCTCAAGGACCGGAACTACTCGGTGAACAAGGCGGCGGAACACAGGGGCGAGCCGGGGCCCCGGGGTCGTACCCCTGCGCCCGGCGGCACCACGAACCGCCCCGACGCCATCGACGACGACGCGGCCGCCACCGGGAACACGACTGCGCGGAGCGAGAAGCCCGCGAAGCCCGGCCGGGCCGTCGGCTCACGCACCGGGGCCGCGCCGGACGCCGAGGCCCCCGCCCCGCCCGAGCCCTCCACCGGGACCCGGACCCCCGCCCCCGAGCCGACGGACACCCCCGAGCCGGCAGGCACCCCCGAATCGGCGGGCACCTCCGAGCAGGCAGGCGCCCCCGAGCAGGCCGGGAGCCCCGCCGCGCCCCGGAGCACCCGGCCCGCCTTCGCGCCCAAGAGCCGCAGTTCCAAGGTCCCCACCATCCCGAGGCTCAGCGCGATCCGCCGCCCCCGGCGCGCCCCTCCGGGCGGGCCGCCCGGAGGCCCCGACGACTCCCGCGGCGCCCCTCCCCACGCCTCCGGCGACAACACCGTCTGACCACGGGTCCGGCAGGTGTTCCCGGGAAGCGGCCGGGACGTCGTCCGAGGTGAGCCGGGCCTTGCCGTGCGTGGGCATTTGTTTTGACCGGAGTCAGTGAGGTAGGTACAGTCAGACCTTGTGCCTGGGGTGTGTCCCGGCTGCCGTGCGTGCTGACGTCCGCTCGGGAAGCCAGGGGAGAAAACACACCGCAATCTGTGTCTTCTCCGCTTCGGCGGGGGCTTCCAGTGTTCGACACACCCGACCGCGTGGGTCGGAGGTGTTCCAGGTTAGTTTCACAGTGATCGGCACACAGAAACCGGAGAAGTAGTGCCTACGATCCAGCAGCTGGTCCGCAAGGGCCGGCAGGACAAGGTCGAGAAGAACAAGACGCCCGCACTCGAGGGTTCCCCTCAGCGCCGCGGCGTCTGCACGCGTGTGTTCACGACCACCCCGAAGAAGCCGAACTCGGCCCTGCGTAAGGTCGCGCGTGTGCGTCTGACCAGCGGGATCGAAGTCACTGCTTACATCCCGGGTGAGGGACACAACCTGCAGGAGCACTCGATCGTGCTCGTGCGTGGTGGCCGTGTGAAGGACCTGCCGGGTGTTCGCTACAAGATCATCCGCGGCTCGCTCGACACCCAGGGTGTCAAGAACCGCAAGCAGGCCCGCAGCCGCTACGGCGCCAAGAAGGAGAAGTAAGAATGCCTCGTAAGGGCCCCGCCCCGAAGCGCCCGGTCATCATCGACCCGGTCTACAGCTCTCCTCTTGTCACGTCGCTGATCAACAAGATCCTCCTCGACGGCAAGCGTTCCACCGCCGAGCGGATCGTCTACGGCGCCATGGAAGGCCTCCGCGAGAAGACCGGCGCTGACCCGGTCATCACGCTGAAGCGCGCCCTCGAGAACGTGAAGCCGTCTCTCGAGGTCAAGTCCCGCCGTGTCGGTGGCGCCACCTACCAGGTGCCGATCGAGGTCAAGCCCGGTCGTGCGGCCACGCTCGCGCTGCGCTGGGTCGTGGGTTACTCCCGCGCCCGCCGCGAGAAGACCATGACCGAGCGCCTCATGAACGAGCTGCTCGACGCCTCCAACGGTCTTGGCGCTGCCGTCAAGAAGCGTGAGGACACCCACAAGATGGCCGAGTCCAACAAGGCCTTCGCGCACTACCGCTGGTAGTCGCTACCCACATCGAGACCGAGAGAAGATTGAGCCTTATGGCCACCACTTCGCTTGACCTGGCCAAGGTCCGCAACATCGGGATCATGGCCCACATCGACGCGGGCAAGACGACCACCACCGAGCGGATCCTCTTCTACACCGGTGTGTCTTACAAGATCGGTGAAGTCCACGACGGCGCAGCCACCATGGACTGGATGGAGCAGGAGCAGGAGCGCGGCATCACGATCACGTCTGCCGCGACGACCTGCCACTGGCCGCTCAACGATGTCGATCACACGATCAACATCATCGACACCCCGGGTCACGTGGACTTCACCGTCGAGGTGGAGCGTTCGCTCCGCGTCCTCGACGGTGCCGTCACCGTGTTCGACGGTGTGGCGGGCGTCGAGCCGCAGTCCGAGACCGTCTGGCGTCAGGCGGACCGCTACGGCGTGCCGCGCATCTGCTTCGTCAACAAGCTCGACCGCACCGGCGCCGAGTTCCACCGTTGCGTCGACATGATCGTCGACCGCCTCGGTGCGGTTCCGCTGGTCATGCAGCTCCCCATCGGTGCCGAAGCCGACTTCAAGGGCGTCGTCGACCTCGTGACGATGAAGGCCTTTGTCTGGTCCGCCGAGGCTGCCAAGGGTGAGATGTACGACATCGTCGACATCCCCGACACCCACACCGAGGCTGCCGACGAGTGGCGCGGCAAGCTGCTCGAGGCCGTCGCCGAGCACGACGACCAGATGATGGAGCTGTACCTCGAGGGCCAGGAGCCTTCGGTGGAGCAGCTGTACGCCGCCATCCGTCGCATCACGCTCGCCTCCAAGGGCAGCGCCGACTCCGTCACGGTCACCCCGGTGTTCTGTGGCACCGCGTTCAAGAACAAGGGCGTCCAGCCCCTGCTCGACGCGGTCGTGCGCTACCTGCCTTCCCCCCTGGACGTCGAGGCCATCGAGGGCCACGACGTCAAGGACCCGGAGAAGGTCGTCCAGCGCAAGCCTGCCGACGACGAGCCGTTCTCCGGTCTTGCGTTCAAGATCATGAGCGACCCGCACCTCGGCAAGCTCACCTTCGTCCGGGTGTACTCGGGCCGCCTCGAGGCCGGCAGCTCCGTGCTGAACTCGGTCAAGGGCAAGAAGGAGCGCATCGGCAAGATCTACCGCATGCACGCGAACAAGCGTGAGGAGATCGCGTCGGTGGGCGCCGGTGACATCATCGCCGTCATGGGCCTGAAGCAGACCACCACCGGTGAGACGCTGTGCGACGAGAAGCAGCCGGTGATCCTGGAGTCCATGGACTTCCCGGCGCCGGTCATCGAGGTCGCGATCGAGCCCAAGTCCAAGGGTGACCAGGAGAAGCTGGGTGTAGCCATCCAGCGTCTCTCGGAGGAGGACCCCTCCTTCCAGGTGCACACCAACGAGGAGACCGGCCAGACCGTCATCGGCGGTATGGGCGAGCTTCACCTCGAGGTTCTTGTCGACCGCATGAAGCGCGAGTTCCGCGTCGAGGCGAACGTCGGCAAGCCCCAGGTCGCCTACCGCGAGACGATCCGCAAGGCCGTCGAGCGCATCGACTACACGCACAAGAAGCAGACTGGTGGTACCGGCCAGTTCGCGAAGGTGCAGATCGCCCTCGAGCCCATCGAGGGTGGCGACGCCTCGTACGAGTTCGTCAACAAGGTCACCGGTGGCCGCATCCCCCGGGAGTACATCCCGTCGGTGGACGCGGGCGCGCAGGAAGCCATGCAGTTCGGCATCCTGGCCGGCTACGAGATGGTCGGCGTTCGCGTCACCCTTCTCGACGGTGGTTACCACGAGGTCGACTCCTCGGAGCTCGCCTTCAAGATCGCCGGTTCGCAGGCGTTCAAGGAGGGTGCCCGCAAGGCCTCTCCCGTGCTCCTCGAGCCGATGATGGCCGTCGAGGTCACCACGCCCGAGGACTACATGGGCGATGTCATCGGCGACCTCAACTCCCGCCGTGGCCAGATCCAGGCCATGGAGGAGCGCAGCGGCGCTCGCGTCGTGAAGGGCCTCGTGCCCCTCTCGGAGATGTTCGGCTACGTCGGAGACCTCCGCAGCAAGACCTCGGGTCGCGCAAGCTACTCGATGCAGTTCGACTCCTACGCCGAGGTTCCGCGGAACGTCGCCGAGGAGATCATCGCGAAGGCCAAGGGCGAGTAGCTCCCCCGAGTTGACGCTTTAGGCTTGACCCGACCGCCGGGGGCTCTCCCCCGCGATCCGTATGGGAAACCCCCGGCGGTCGGCATCCCAGCAAAGATCACCTGGCGCCGATGAAGCAAGGCGTACAGAACCACTCCAGGAGGACCCAGTGGCGAAGGCGAAGTTCGAGCGGACTAAGCCGCACGTCAACATCGGCACCATCGGTCACATCGACCACGGTAAGACGACGCTGACCGCGGCGATTACCAAGGTGCTGCATGACGCGTACCCGGACCTGAACGAGGCCTCGGCCTTCGACCAGATCGACAAGGCTCCTGAGGAGCGCCAGCGCGGTATCACGATCTCGATCGCGCACGTCGAGTACCAGACGGAGTCGCGTCACTACGCGCACGTCGACTGCCCCGGTCACGCGGACTACATCAAGAACATGATCACGGGTGCGGCGCAGATGGACGGCGCCATCCTCGTGGTCGCCGCCACCGACGGCCCGATGCCGCAGACCAAGGAGCACGTGCTCCTGGCCCGCCAGGTAGGCGTGCCGTACATCGTTGTCGCCCTGAACAAGGCCGACATGGTGGACGACGAAGAGATCATGGAGCTCGTCGAGCTCGAGGTCCGTGAGCTCCTCTCCGAGTACGAGTTCCCGGGCGACGACCTTCCGGTCGTGCGTGTCTCGGCGCTCAAGGCGCTCGAGGGCGACAAGGAGTGGGGCCAGTCGGTCCTGAACCTGATGGCCGCCGTCGACGAGTCGATCCCGCAGCCCGAGCGCGACGTCGACAAGCCGTTCCTGATGCCGATCGAGGACGTCTTCACGATCACCGGTCGTGGCACGGTCGTCACCGGTCGTATCGAGCGCGGTATCCTCAAGGTCAACGAGACCGTTGACATCGTGGGTATCAAGGAAGAGAAGACCACCACCACGGTCACGGGCATCGAGATGTTCCGCAAGCTGCTCGACGAGGGCCAGGCCGGTGAGAACGTCGGTCTGCTCCTCCGTGGCATCAAGCGCGAGGACGTCGAGCGCGGCCAGGTCATCATCAAGCCCGGTTCGGTCACGCCGCACACCGAGTTCGAGGCCCAGGCCTACATCCTGTCGAAGGACGAGGGTGGCCGTCACACCCCCTTCTTCAACAACTACCGCCCGCAGTTCTACTTCCGTACCACGGACGTGACCGGCGTCGTCACCCTCCCCGAGGGCACCGAGATGGTCATGCCGGGCGACAACACCGTCATGACGGTCTCGCTGATTCAGCCGGTCGCCATGGAGGAAGGCCTCAAGTTCGCCATCCGTGAGGGTGGCCGGACCGTGGGCGCCGGCCAGGTCACCAAGATCAACAAGTAGTCTTGTTGGTTTGACCTGGTAGCTCCACCAGAGCACCAAGAAGGGCCCCGGCCCGCCGTTCGCGGCGGCGCCGGGGCCCTTTCTGCTTTTCGCGGCCCGGCGGGCCCTGCCGCCCGCGAGGTTCCCTAGGGCCGCCAGAGCCAGGGCATGGCGTCCGGCCCCAGGCCGACCACGACCGGGCCCTCCGGGCCGACGTGCAGTGCCGGGCCCTCCAGGGAGGCCGGGGCGCCGCCCCTGCGGCGTACCAGGCGGCCGCTCGCGAGCAGCTGGACCTGCCCCCTCGGGTTCCGGCCCAGCAGGACGGGCCCCGTCGGAGCGGACGCCGCGCCCACCGCCCCGTACCCGTTGAACCGCAGCCGCACCGGGCTGCTGCCGCCCACCCGCGCCGTCGTCAGACGGGCCGTCGCGGGGCGCCGGTACACCAGGTCTATGCCGCCGTCCGGCGCCGCGAGTGCGGTGGGGGAGCCCCCCGGCGTGGGCAGCCCGGTGCCCGGGCGCGGGCCCACCGGCCGGCCGGGCGCGTCCTGCGTCCAGTGGTGCACGGTCTCGCGGCCCGCGGCGAAGACGTGGACGCGGCCGGCCCGGTCCACCACCGCCGCGAGGCCGTCCTGGATCTCGCCGCCGCCGAGGTCGCGCCAGGCGTCCCAGCCGCCGGCCGCGCCGCGGACGCGCGTGCTGATGCCCTTGTCCGCGTTCCGTACGAAGAGATGGACCCGGCCGTCGGGCGCCGCCACCGCGACGGGGGAGCCGATGCGGCGGCCCCGGTCATGGCGCTTCTCCGGATTGCCGAGGCCGGCCCAGGCGCCGAACCTGCCACCGGGCGCGCGCTGTTCGAGTACCACGATTTCGCGCGTGTTGGGCGCGCCGTGGCCCGTGAGCGCGGAGAAGCGCAGGCCGAAGAGGAGCTGACGGCCGTCTTCGAACGTGGCCGCGCCGAGCGCCGGAGCCAGCGGTCCGCCGCCGAGGTCGTCCGGCGCGCCCCACGCGCCGCTGCCCCGCGCCGTCTCGCGCCAGCGCGCGACCCGCAGGCCCAGCACGCCGTACGCCGTGAGACGCCCGTCGGGACCTGTGGTGACGACGGGCCGGGCGCCGGGGTGGCGGTAGTGGGTGGAGCGGACCCAGCCCTTGCGGTTGGTGAGCGGACGGCCGCCGCCGACGTTGTAGTCGCCGCAGCCCGCCGCGTTCCCGCACGCCCAGTCGGGGCCGCCGCCGTACGGCACGAGGTGTGCGGCCTTCTCCCTGACCACGGGCCCCGGGAGGTTCTTCGGCCAGTGGCGGTTGTAGTAGCCGCGGTAAGCGGTGGCGACGAAGCGCGGCACGGCACCGCCGCCCTCCGTCGCCTCGGCGACCCACCGGATCATCGCGGCCCAGGTGAAGGAGGCGGCCGCGGTGTGGTCCGCGTGGTCGGAGTAGCCGGGCTGCTCGCTGTCGTGGCGCCGGGTGGCCTCGTCGCTGTGCTGGATGTCCGGGTCGGGGTCGAGGGTCTGCACCACCGTGGGGCGGTACCGGTCCATCAGCCCCGCGAGCACGTCCACGAGCCCCTCGTAGTCGTACGAGCCGGCCTTCTGCAGGGGCGAACCGTCGGCCACGACGGTGCGCAGCGACAGGCCGCGCGCCTCCCACAGGCTGGGCAGCCCCAGCCGCCTCCACGAGGTGTGCATGGCCAGGTTGAGGAAGATCAGCTCGACCCGGCGGTCACCGTTCACGAGGGTGTTCAGCTCGGCCTCGCGGCCCCCGCGCAGGGTGGTCACGGACCTCTGCCACCGGGTGAACCGGGGCAGGCCCAGAAGGACGGCGTACGCCTGGCGCAGCCCCTGGTGGCGGGCGGAGGAGTACGCCCCCCTGTCGGGGGGCCGGGGGGCGGCGCCGGGTATCCGGTTGACGCCGTTGGCCTCACCCGCGGTGACGTACACGCAGACCAGCGGGGTGCCGGAGTCCAGCGTCTGCCGGGTGTCCGGGTTCATGAAGTACAGGTCGTCGTCGGGGTGCGCCAGGACCTGCATCAGCAGCGCGTGACGGGTACGGGCTATCTGCTTGCCGGGGACCGGGTCGGCGACGGGTCCCGTGCGGCGCGGGGCGGGGACGGAGCAGGCGGTGAGGGCCAGGCCCCCGGCGACGGCGGCGGCGGAGGCGACGACGGCGCGCCTGCCGGGGCCGGATACGGCGGTGTCCTGAGGGCAGGCAGGGGCGAGCCCCCGTTCGGTCGTGCTGGTCACGCGTGTCGCTCCGTCCGCTTCCCCCGCAGCGGGCGGTCCTTCGCGCTGCGTTCCGTGTTCCGTGAAGGTGGACGGGGATTGGGTACGCGGGGTTGCCTCCGCGCGGCCGTGTGCGGGGACGCGTGCGACGCCCGGGCGTCACGGCGGCGGCGCGACGGCGCTGCGCCACCACCTCCAACGCCTCCTGGACGCCGGGCAGTTGGGCCACGTCGAAGCTGGCTGACCCCACCGGTCCGCCGACCCGGCCGGCGGTGCCGAAGGCGCGGTGGGGTGTCCACGCGATGTCCGCGCGGCCGGCCGGAGGCGGGAGGACCGCGCCGGGGCCGTCGAAGGCGCAACCCGGACGTCCGGAAGATACGGGTCGGGGATTCCGTGCGATCGCGGCCCGCCCGGGGGATCCCGGGTTTGACGTTCGTCACGTACGGGGTAATCTCTTGCGTCCGATTGGCGCGGGCTGTGCCCCGTATGGCAGACTGTCGGGGTTGCTCGGTTGAGTGCCGATGCTGCGCGCCTCCCGTCGGGAGGACCGGAAGCGAGTCCCACAGTACTCGTCGCCCCAACTGCCCTCAGGCAGCGCTGGGGCGGACGTACGGGAATCTTTCGGGAAGCGTTGGCGGGGCTGATACCAGGCACCCGGTGGGTGTTCTTCCCCCGGCTTGCGGTCGCGGACCGCATCCCCTACTGCAGGGAAAACCTTCGGGATTTCTTACTGGCGAGGATGCGACACGCCCGACCGCGTGGGTCGGAGAAGAGCGGTGCTGACAGAGACAGCCCCCGGGTCCCAGAGCGTGACGAGAGAACAGGACTACTAGGTAGCCATGGCGGGACAGAAGATCCGCATCCGGCTCAAGGCCTACGACCACGAGGTCATCGACTCTTCGGCGAAGAAGATCGTCGAGACGGTGACTCGCACTGGTGCGTCGGTCGCGGGCCCGGTGCCGCTGCCCACAGAGAAGAACGTGTACTGCGTCATCAAGTCGCCGCACAAGTACAAGGATTCTCGCGAGCACTTCGAGATGCGCACGCACAAGCGCCTCATCGACATCCTCGACCCGACGCCCAAGACCGTTGACTCGCTGATGCGCCTGGACCTTCCGGCCGGCGTTGACATCGAGATCAAGCTCTGAGAGGCGCGGGAAAGATGGCTAAGCAGATTAAGGGCATCCTGGGCGAGAAGCTCGGCATGACCCAGGTCTGGGACGAGAACAACCGGGTCGTCCCGGTGACCGTCGTCAAGGCCGGGCCTAATGTCGTGACCCAGGTCCGCACGAATGACTCCGACGGCTACGAGTCGGTCCAGATCGCCTTCGGCGAGATCGACCCTCGCAAGGTGAACAAGCCCCTCAAGGGCCACTTCGCCAAGGCCGACGTGACCCCGCGCCGCCACCTGGTGGAGCTCCGTACCTCCGACGCCAGCGAGTACACGCTCGGCCAGGAGATCACTGCCGAGGTGTTCGAGTCCGGCGTCAAGGTCGACGTCACGGGCAAGAGCAAGGGCAAGGGCTTCGCCGGTGTCATGAAGCGTCACAACTTCGCCGGTGGCAAGGCTTCGCACGGTGCCCACCGCGTGCACCGCAAGCCCGGTTCCATCGGTGGCTGTGCTACTCCCGGCCGTGTCTTCAAGGGCATGCGCATGGCGGGTCGTATGGGCAACGAGCGGGTCACCACCCAGAACCTGACCGTCCACGCCGTTGACGCCGAGAAGGGCCTGCTGCTCATCAAGGGCGCCGTCCCCGGCCCCAACGGTGGCCTCGTCCTGGTCCGCACCGCGGCCAAGGGGGTTTGAGGAACCGATGAGCACCATTGACATCCTTTCGCCGGCAGGCGACAAGACCGGGACGGTCGAGCTCCCCGCGGAGATCTTCGACGCCAAGGTCAGCATTCCGCTGATCCACCAGGTCGTCGTCGCTCAGCTGGCCGCTGCCCGCCAGGGCACGCACAAGACCAAGCGTCGCGGCGAAGTCCGTGGTGGCGGCAGGAAGCCGTACCGCCAGAAGGGCACCGGCCGCGCCCGTCAGGGTTCGACCCGCGCCCCGCAGTTCGCCGGCGGTGGCGTCGTCCACGGCCCGCAGCCGCGTGACTACTCGCAGCGCACGCCCAAGAAGATGAAGGCCGCCGCTCTGCGTGGCGCCCTCACCGACCGGGCCCGCAACGCTCGCATCCACGTCGTCTCCGGCGTGGTCGAGGGTGCGGTTTCCACGAAGGCCGCGAAGAACCTGCTGGGCAAGGTCAGCGAGCGCAAGCACGTGCTCCTGGTCGCCGAGCGTTCGGACGAGGCCGCGTGGCTGTCCGCCCGCAACCTGCCCCAGGTGCACCTCCTGGAGCCGGGCCAGCTCAACACGTACGACGTGCTCGTCTCTGACGACGTGGTCTTCACCCAGGCCGCCTTCGAGTCCTTCGTGTCTGGCCCCAAGGCCGATGAGACCGAAGGGAGCGACGTCTGATGGCTGAGACGACCGTAACCAGCAAGACCTTCACGGACCCGCGCGACGTCCTCGTCAAGCCGGTTGTTTCCGAGAAGAGCTACGCGCTGCTCGACGAGAACAAGTACACGTTCATCGTCGCGCCCGGCTCCAACAAGACCCAGATCAAGCAGGCCGTCCAGGCGGTCTTCGGGGTCAAGGTCACCGGGGTCAACACGATCAACCGGCAGGGCAAGCGCAAGCGGACCAAGACCGGCTTCGGCAAGCGCGCCGACACCAAGCGCGCCATCGTGACCCTCGCCGAGGGCGACCGTATCGACATCTTCGGCGGCCCGACCTCCTGACGGAGGTCGAGTCGTCCGGAATCGGACGAGGACTGAGAAATGGGAATCCGCAAGTACAAGCCGACTACGCCGGGCCGCCGTGGCTCCTCCGTAGCCGACTTTGTCGAGATCACGCGGTCCACGCCGGAGAAGTCGCTGGTCCGCCCCCTGCACAGCAAGGGCGGCCGTAACAACGCCGGTCGGATCACCGTTCGCCACCAGGGTGGCGGACACAAGCGCGCCTACCGCGTGATCGACTTCCGTCGTCACGACAAGGACGGCGTGCCGGCGAAGGTCGCGCACATCGAGTACGACCCGAACCGCACCGCGCGCATCGCGCTCCTGCACTACGCAGACGGCGAGAAGCGCTACATCATCGCGCCGCGTGGCCTCACGCAGGGTGACCGGATTGAGAACGGCCCTGGCGCCGACATCAAGCCCGGCAACAACCTGGCGCTGCGCAACATCCCGGTCGGTACGACCATCCACGCCATCGAGCTGCGGCCCGGCGGCGGTGCGAAGTTCGCCCGTTCCGCGGGTGCCTCCGTGCAGCTGCTGGCGAAGGAGGGCACGATGGCCCACCTTCGTATGCCTTCCGGTGAGATCCGCCTGGTCGACGCCCGCTGCCGCGCCACGATTGGCGAGGTCGGCAACGCCGAGCAGTCGAACATCAACTGGGGCAAGGCCGGCCGCATGCGCTGGAAGGGCGTCCGCCCGACCGTTCGTGGTGTCGCGATGAACCCCGTCGACCACCCGCACGGTGGCGGTGAGGGCAAGACCTCCGGTGGTCGTCACCCGGTCAGCCCGTGGGGTCAGAAGGAAGGTCGTACTCGCTCGCCGAAGAAGGCATCGAGCAAGTACATCGTCCGCCGCCGCAAGTCGAACAAGAAGCGCTAGGAGCGGGTTTAGATGCCGCGTAGTCTCAAGAAGGGGCCCTTCGTCGACGGACACCTCATCAAGAAGGTGGACGTACAGAACGAGGCAGGCACCAAGAACGTCATCAAGACCTGGTCCCGGCGCTCGATGATCACCCCGGCCATGCTGGGTCACACCATCGCGGTGCACAACGGCAAGATTCACGTCCCGGTGTTCGTCACCGAGTCGATGGTCGGCCACAAGCTCGGCGAGTTTGCGCCGACCCGCACCTTCCGCGGCCACGTCAAGGACGACCGCAAGTCGAAGCGCCGCTAAGGCGGGGTGCGATGACTATGAACGACACCGAAGGGACAACCATGGAAGCCAGGGCCCAGGCGCGGTACATCCGCGTCACGCCCATGAAGGCCCGCCGCGTGGTGGACCTTATCCGTGGCATGGATGCCACGGAGGCCCAGGCGGTCCTGCGTTTCGCCCCGCAGGCCGCCAGCGTGCCGGTAGGCAAGGTGCTTGACAGCGCCATTGCCAACGCCGCGCACAACTACGACCACACGGACGCCTCCTCGCTGGTCATCAGCGAGGCGTACGTCGACGAGGGCCCGACCCTGAAGCGGTTCCGTCCGCGCGCTCAGGGCCGTGCCTACCGGATCCGCAAGCGGACCAGCCACATCACCGTGGTCGTCAGCAGCAAGGAAGGTTCCCGGTAATGGGCCAGAAGGTAAACCCGCACGGGTTCCGGCTCGGCATCACCACGGACTTCAAGTCCCGTTGGTACGCCGACAAGCTGTACAAGGACTACGTCAAGGAAGACGTCGCCATCCGCAGGATGATGACGTCCGGCATGGAGCGCGCCGGCATCTCGAAGGTTGAGATCGAGCGCACCCGTGACCGCGTGCGTGTGGACATCCACACCGCTCGTCCGGGCATCGTCATCGGCCGCCGTGGCGCCGAGGCCGACCGCATCCGCGGCGACCTCGAGAAGCTCACGGGCAAGCAGGTCCAGCTGAACATCCTCGAGGTCAAGAACCCCGAGATGGACGCTCAGCTGGTCGCCCAGGCCGTTGCCGAGCAGCTCTCCTCCCGCGTCTCCTTCCGTCGCGCCATGCGTAAGAGCATGCAGGGCACGATGAAGGCCGGCGCCAAGGGCATCAAGATCCAGTGTGGTGGCCGTCTCGGCGGCGCCGAGATGTCCCGGTCCGAGTTCTACCGCGAGGGTCGTGTGCCGCTGCACACGCTGCGCGCGAACGTGGACTACGGCTTCTTCGAGGCCAAGACCACCTTCGGCCGTATCGGCGTGAAGGTCTGGATCTACAAGGGCGACGTCAAGAACATCGCCGAGGTCCGTGCCGAGAACGCCGCGGCCCGTGCGGGTAACCGCCCGGCCCGTGGTGGCGGCGCGGCCGACCGTCCGGCCGGTGGCCGTGGTGGTCGTGGTGGCGAGCGTGGCGGCCGCGGCCGCAAGCCGCAGCAGGGCGCACCGGCAGCAGAGGCCCCCAAGGCCGACGCTCCCGCCGCCGCTGCTCCGGCTGAGAGCACCGGAACGGAGGCCTGACCGAAATGCTGATCCCTCGTAGGGTCAAGCACCGCAAGCAGCACCACCCCAAGCGCCGTGGTATGGCGAAGGGTGGCACTGAGGTCGCATTCGGCGAGTACGGCATCCAGGCGCTGACCCCGGCCTACGTGACGAACCGCCAGATCGAGGCTGCTCGTATCGCGATGACCCGCCACATCAAGCGTGGCGGCAAGGTCTGGATCAACATCTACCCGGACCGTCCGCTGACGAAGAAGCCCGCCGAGACCCGCATGGGTTCCGGTAAGGGTTCTCCCGAGTGGTGGATCGCGAACGTGCACCCGGGCCGGGTCATGTTCGAGCTGTCCTACCCGAACGAGAAGATTGCTCGTGAGGCGCTCACCCGCGCTGCTCACAAGCTTCCGATGAAGTGCCGGATTGTTCGGCGCGAGGCAGGTGAGTCGTGATGGCGGCCGGTACCAAGGCGACCGAGCTGCGCGAGCTCAACGACGAGGACCTCGTCGCGAAGCTCCGTGAGGCCAAGGAAGAACTGTTCAACCTCCGCTTCCAGGCGGCGACCGGACAGCTCGAGAACCACGGCCGGCTCAAGTCCGTCCGTAAGGACATCGCCCGGATCTACACCCTGATGCGTGAGCGCGAGCTGGGCATCGAGACGGTGGAGAGTGCCTGATGAGCGAGAAGAATGTGACTGAGACGACTGAGCAGCGCGGATTCCGCAAGACCCGTGAGGGTCTCGTCGTCAGCGACAAGATGGACAAGACCGTCGTCGTCGCTGTCGAGGATCGCGTCAAGCACGCCCTGTACGGCAAGGTCATCCGCCGTACGAACAAGCTCAAGGCTCACGACGAGTCCAACGCCGCAGGCGTCGGCGACCGCGTCCTCATCATGGAGACGCGTCCGCTGTCGGCGAGCAAGCGCTGGCGCATCGTCGAGATCCTCGAGAAGGCCAAGTAGGTAATTCCCGCAAGGGAATTCCAGTAGAGACGCCTTAGAGGGGTTTCCTTCTAAGTAGTTCCGCCAGGCTCGGCAGGGGCATCCAGGTGCCCCTGCCGGGAACCGGCAGACGATCAGGAGATAGACGTGATCCAGCAGGAGTCGCGACTGCGCGTCGCCGACAACACGGGTGCGAAGGAAATTCTCACCATCCGTGTTCTCGGTGGCTCGGGTCGCCGCTACGCGGGCATCGGCGACGTCATCGTCGCCACCGTCAAGGACGCGATCCCCGGCGGCAACGTGAAGAAGGGTGACGTCGTCAAGGCCGTCATCGTTCGCACCGTCAAGGAGCGCCGCCGCCAGGACGGCTCGTACATCCGCTTCGACGAGAACGCCGCTGTCATTCTCAAGAACGACGGCGACCCTCGTGGCACCCGTATCTTCGGCCCGGTGGGCCGTGAGCTGCGCGAGAAGAAGTTCATGAAGATCATCTCGCTCGCGCCGGAGGTGCTGTAAGCATGAAGATCAAGAAGGGCGACCTGGTTCAGGTCATCACCGGTAAGGACAAGGGCAAGCAGGGCAAGGTCATCGTCGCCTTCCCCCGCGAGAACCGCGTCCTCGTCGAGGGTGTCAACCGGGTCAAGAAGCACACCAAGGCCGGCCAGACCGCTCGCGGTTCGCAGACCGGTGGCATTGTGACGACCGAGGCTCCGGTCCACGTCAGCAACGTGCAGCTGGTTGTTGAGAAGGACGGCAAGAAGGTCGTTACCCGCGTCGGCTACCGCTTTGACGACGAGGGCAACAAGATCCGCGTTGCCAAGCGGACTGGTGAGGACATCTGATGACTACCACCACCGCACCGCGCCTCAAGCTGCGCTACCGCGAGGAGATCGCGGGCAAGCTGCGTGAAGAGTTCTCGTACGAGAACGTCATGCAGATCCCCGGTCTCGTCAAGATCGTGGTCAACATGGGTGTGGGCGACGCCGCCCGCGACTCCAAGCTGATCGACGGCGCCATCCGCGACCTCACCACGATCACGGGCCAGAAGCCGGCCGTCACCAAGGCCCGGAAGTCCATCGCGCAGTTCAAGCTGCGCGAGGGTCAGCCGATCGGCTGCCACGTCACCCTCCGCGGTGACCGCATGTGGGAGTTCCTGGACCGTACGCTGTCGCTCGCGCTGCCGCGTATCCGTGACTTCCGTGGTCTGTCGCCGAAG
This sequence comes from Streptomyces enissocaesilis, assembly GCF_039533765.1. Classification (NCBI taxonomy): domain Bacteria; kingdom Bacillati; phylum Actinomycetota; class Actinomycetes; order Kitasatosporales; family Streptomycetaceae; genus Streptomyces; species Streptomyces enissocaesilis. The sequence goes on from NZ_BAAAUD010000029.1 coordinate 19,869, forward strand.
CAGTTCGACGGCCGTGGCAACTACACCTTCGGTCTCACGGAGCAGGTCATGTTCCACGAGATCGACCAGGACAAGATCGACCGGGTCCGGGGCATGGACATCACCGTGGTCACCACGGCGACCAACGACGACGAGGGTCGTGCCCTCCTTCGTCACCTCGGCTTCCCGTTCAAGGAGAACTGACCGTGGCGAAGAAGGCCCTGATCGCTAAGGCGGCCCGCAAGCCGAAGTTCGCTGTGCGCGCGTACACGCGTTGCCAGCGCTGCGGCCGTCCGCACTCCGTCTACCGCAAGTTCGGCCTGTGCCGCGTGTGCCTTCGTGAGATGGCTCACCGTGGCGAGCTGCCGGGCGTGACCAAGAGCTCCTGGTAGTCCTGTACTGCCCTTCGGGCGTACGGATTTCCAGAAGCTCTCGGTAAGTATCTGGTCGGCAGGAGCCCACCCCGACATGCCGTAGGCTTGAAGGGTTGGGCGCCTGCCGCCCTGACCGACTTACTACGCCGTAGGTCCCCGCACCGCACCCGTCCCGCCACTGAGTGGGGAGAGGGATGGCGCATACAGGAAACCCCGGCGAGAGAGGCCGAAGGCCAATTCATGACCATGACTGATCCGATCGCGGACATGCTGACTCGTCTGCGTAACGCGAACTCGGCGTACCACGACACCGTGGCTATGCCGCACAGCAAGATCAAGTCGCACATCGCGGAGATCCTCCAGCAGGAGGGCTTCATCACCGGCTGGAAGGTCGAGGACGCCGAGGTCGGCAAGTCCCTCGTTCTCGAGCTGAAGTTCGGCCCGAACCGTGAGCGCTCCATTGCGGGCATCAAGCGGATCTCGAAGCCGGGTCTGCGTGTATACGCGAAGTCCACCAACCTGCCGAAGGTCCTCGGCGGCCTGGGCGTGGCGATCATCTCCACGTCCCACGGTCTCCTGACCGGCCAGCAGGCAGGCAAGAAGGGCGTAGGTGGGGAAGTCCTCGCCTACGTCTGGTAGTCGGGAACGGAGGAAAAGCTAATGTCGCGAATCGGCAAGCTCCCCATCCAGGTTCCCGCCGGTGTGGACGTCACCATCGATGGCCGCACGGTCGCGGTGAAGGGCCCCAAGGGTTCCCTCTCGCACACCGTCGCCGCGCCGATCGAGGTCACCAAGGGCGAGGACGGCGTGCTCAGCGTCACCCGCCCCAACGACGAGCGTCAGAACAAGGCCCTCCACGGCCTGTCCCGCACGCTGGTGGCGAACATGATCACCGGCGTGACCACGGGTTACACCAAGGCGCTCGAGATCAGCGGTGTCGGTTACCGCGTCCAGGCGAAGGGCTCCAACCTGGAGTTCGCCCTGGGCTACAGCCACCCGATCGTCGTCGAGGCCCCCGAGGGCATCACCTTCAAGGTCGAGTCGCCCACGAAGCTCAGCGTCGAGGGCATCGACAAGCAGAAGGTCGGCGAGGTCGCCGCTAACATCCGCAAGCTGCGGAAGCCCGACCCGTACAAGGCCAAGGGCGTCAAGTACGCCGGCGAGGTTATCCGCCGCAAGGTTGGAAAGGCGGGTAAGTAAGCCATGGCATACGGTGTGAAGATCGCCAAGGGTGACGCGTACAAGCGCGCTGCCATCAAGCGCCGCCACATCCGGGTCCGCAAGCACGTCTCCGGTACGCCGGAGCGTCCGCGCCTGGTCGTGACGCGTTCCAACCGCAACATCGTTGCGCAGGTCATCGACGACATCGCGGGCCACACGCTCGCGTCGGCGTCGACCCTGGACACCTCGATCCGTGGTGGCGAGGGCGACAAGAGCGCCCAGGCCCAGCAGGTGGGTGCGCTCGTCGCCGAGCGCGCGAAGGCTGCCGGCGTCGAGGCCGTCGTGTTCGACCGTGGTGGCAACAGGTACGCCGGGCGCATTGCCGCTCTGGCTGACGCCGCCCGCGAAGCCGGGCTGAAGTTCTAAGCCCCGGTTCCGGGACTAACGGACGTAACAGAGAGAGGTAAATCCAATGGCTGGACCCCAGCGCCGCGGAAGCGGTGCCGGTGGCGGCGAGCGGCGGGACCGGAAGGGTCGCGACGGTGGCGCTGCCGCCGAGAAGACCGCTTACGTTGAGCGCGTTGTCGCGATCAACCGTGTCGCCAAGGTTGTCAAGGGTGGTCGCCGCTTCAGCTTCACCGCGCTGGTCGTGGTGGGCGACGGTGACGGCACTGTAGGCGTCGGATACGGCAAGGCCAAGGAAGTTCCCGCGGCCATTGCCAAGGGCGTTGAAGAGGCGAAGAAGTCCTTCTTCAAGGTTCCGCGCATCCAGGGCACCATCCCTCACCCGATTCAGGGCGAGAAGGCTGCGGGCGTCGTCCTGCTCAAGCCGGCTTCCCCCGGTACCGGCGTTATCGCCGGTGGCCCGGTGCGTGCCGTGCTCGAGTGCGCCGGCGTTCACGACATCCTGTCGAAGTCGCTCGGCTCGTCGAACCCCATCAACATCGTCCACGCGACTGTGACGGCCCTCAAGGGTCTGCAGCGTCCCGAGGAGATCGCGGCTCGCCGTGGTCTGCCCCTCGAGGACGTGGCCCCCGCGGCCCTGCTCCGTGCGCGTGCGGGAGCGGGTGCGTAATGGCCCGTCTCCAGATCACGCAGACGAAGTCGTACATCGGCAGCAAGCAGAACCACCGCGACACCCTGCGTTCGCTCGGGCTCAAGCGCCTGAACGACGTGGTTGTCAAGGAGGACCGCCCCGAGTTCCGCGGAATGGTTCACACCGTCCGCCACCTCGTGACGGTTGAGGAGGTCGACTGACATGGCGGAGAACAACCCGCTGAAGGTCCACAACCTCCGGCCCGCCCCGGGCGCCAAGACCGCCAAGACCCGTGTGGGTCGTGGTGAGGCGTCCAAGGGTAAGACCGCAGGTCGTGGTACCAAGGGCACCAAGGCCCGTTACCAGGTTCCGCAGCGCTTCGAGGGCGGGCAGATGCCCCTCCACATGCGTCTGCCGAAGCTCAAGGGCTTCAAGAACCCGTTCCGCACCGAGTACCAGGTCGTGAACCTGGACAAGCTCGCCGACCTCTACCCGCAGGGTGGAGAGGTCACGGTGGCCGACCTGGTCGCCAAGGGTGCGGTTCGTAAGAACCAGCTCGTCAAGGTGCTCGGCGCCGGCGAGATCTCCGTGGCGCTGACGGTGACGGTTGACGCCGTTTCCGCCTCCGCCAAGGAGAAGATCGCTGCCGCTGGCGGCACCGTCACCGAGCTCGTCTGAGAGACGGGCCCGATGGCTTGAACATCGACCGGGGATGCCTCACATAAGGGGCATCCCCGGTTGGTCGTTCCTAGGGGGGCATGGTCGCCGGTATGGTGGCGTGCACCGTTAACTTCCGTGCGGTGTGTCCGCACGGCTTTTGACTGCTTTGTATTCGTTGCACTCGTTGTTCCGTCGGATTCGTCGATCCTCAATACCGTCACCTCTGACGCAGTAGCGCGGGGGTCGCAGGAGGCACCGTGCTCACCGCGTTCGCCCGGGCGTTCAAGACGCCCGACCTGCGCAAGAAGCTGCTCTTCACACTGGGCATCATCGTGCTGTACAGGCTCGGGGCCCACGTTCCGGTTCCCGGCGTCAACTACAAGAACGTGCAGATCTGTGTCGACCAGGCGCAGACGGGCGGGCTCTTCGGACTCGTCAATCTGTTCAGCGGCGGCGCTCTGCTGCAGATCACGATCTTCGCGCTCGGCATCATGCCGTACATCACGGCGAGCATCATCCTCCAGCTTCTGACCGTGGTGATTCCGCGACTGGAGGCCCTCAAGAAGGAGGGACAGTCCGGTACCGCCAAGATCACGCAGTACACGCGTTACCTGACGGTCGCCCTCGCCGTGCTCCAGGGCACCGGCCTGGTGGCCACCGCCCGCAACGGCGCGATCTTCCAGGGATGCCCCGTCGCGGATCAGATCGTCCCGGACAAGTCCATCTTCGTGACCCTCACGATGGTCGTCACGATGACCGCGGGCACCGCGGCCGTCATGTGGCTCGGTGAGCTCGTCACCGACCGCGGCATCGGCAACGGCATGTCGATCCTGATGTTCATCTCGATCGCCGCCGGCTTCCCGGGCGCCCTGTGGGCCATCAAGGAGTCGGGCGAGCTGGCCAACGGCTGGATCGAGTTCGGCATCGTGATCCTGGTCGGCTTCGCGATGGTCGGCCTCGTGGTCTTCGTCGAGCAGGCGCAGCGCAGGATCCCCGTGCAGTACGCGAAGCGCATGATCGGCCGGAAGTCCTACGGCGGTACGTCCACGTACATCCCGCTGAAGGTCAACCAGGCCGGTGTGATCCCGGTCATCTTCGCGTCGTCACTGCTCTACATCCCGATGCTGATCGTGCAGTTCAGCGGGGGCGGCGGCAATTCCGGCTGGGGCACCTGGATCCAGGCGAACTTCGTCGACGGCAAGCCCATCTACATCGCCACGTACTTCCTGTTGATCGTGTTCTTCGCCTTCTTCTATGTGGCGATCTCGTTCAACCCCGAGGAAGTCGCCGACAACATGAAGAAGTATGGTGGCTTCATCCCGGGTATCCGGGCAGGTCGGCCTACCGCCGAGTACCTGAGCTACGTGCTCAACCGGATCACTTGGCCGGGCTCGCTGTATCTGGGTCTGATCGCTCTTGTGCCGACGATGGCGTTGGCGGGCTTCGGCGCGAACCAGGACTTCCCCTTCGGTGGGACAAGCATCCTCATCATCGTGGGTGTGGGCCTGGAGACCGTGAAGCAGATCGAGAGCCAGCTCCAGCAGCGCAATTACGAAGGGTTCCTCCGCTGATGCGAATCGTCCTCGTCGGGCCGCCCGGTGCCGGCAAGGGAACGCAGGCCGCGTTCCTTGCCAAGAACCTGTCGATCCCGCACATCTCCACGGGCGACCTCTTCCGCGCCAACATCAGCCAGGGCACGGCCCTCGGCAAGCAGGCGAAGGCCTTCATGGACGCCGGCAACCTGGTTCCGGACGAGGTCACCATCGGGATGGCCAAGGACCGCATGGACCAGCCGGACGCCGAGGACGGCTTCCTGCTGGACGGCTTCCCGCGGAACGTCTCGCAGGCCGTGGCGCTCGACGAGGCGCTGAAGGCCGAGGGCGTGCAGCTGGACGGCGTACTGGACCTGGAAGTCCCCGAGGACGAGGTCGTGAAGCGGATCGCGGGTCGCCGTACCTGCCGCAACGACTCCAGCCACGTCTTCCACGTGACGTACAGCCCGCCCGGGGAAGACGGCGTCTGCGACGTCTGCGGCGGTGAGCTCTACCAGCGGGGCGACGACACCGAGGAAACGGTGCGGCGCCGGCTGGAGGTCTACCACAGCGAGACCGAGCCGATCATCGACCACTACAAGGCTCAGGGCCTGGTGGTCACCATCTCCGCGCTGGGCAAGGTCGACGAAGTGACCCGGCGTGCGATGGAAGCCCTGAAGAAGTCCTCCGGCGAGGGCTGATCGAGCAAGCAGTACGACGGTTGCGGCCGCGGTGTCCGAGAGGCGCCGCGGCCGTACTGTTGGGCGGGTAGTACGTAGTGACAGCGAATGCGGAAGGCACACTCATGGTGGAGATCAAAACCCCCGAGCAGATCGCGAAGATGCGCGAGGCGGGGCTGGTCGTCGCCGCCGTCCACGCGGCCACGCGCGAGGCGGCCGTGCCGGGCGCCACCACCAAGGACCTGGACGAGGTGTCGCGCAAGGTGCTCGCCGAGCACGGTGCGAAGTCGAACTTCCTCGGGTACGGCGGATTCCCCGCCACCATCTGCACGTCGGTCAACGAGGTCGTCGTCCACGGCATCCCGGACGAGAAGACGGTCCTCAAGGACGGCGACATCATCTCGATCGACGCCGGCGCGATCGTCGACGGCTGGCACGGCGACGCGGCGTACACCGCCTTCGTGGGCACCGGGCACGCGCCCGAGCTGATCGAGCTCTCCCGGGTGACCGAGGAGTCGATGTGGGCCGGCCTCGCCGCGATGAAGCTGGGCAACCGGCTCGTCGACATCTCCAAGGCGATCGAGTCGTACATCCGCCGTCAGCCGCGTCCGGCGACGGGCAAGTACGGGATCATCGAGGACTACGGCGGCCACGGCATCGGCTCCGAGATGCACATGGACCCGCACCTGCTGAACTACGTCACGCGCAAGCGCGGCAAGGGCCCGAAGCTGGTTCCCGGCTTCTGCCTGGCGATCGAGCCGATGGTGAGCCTCGGTACGGCGCAGACGGACGTCCTGGAGGACAACTGGACCGTCGTCACCACCGACGGGACCTGGTCCTCCCACTGGGAGCACTCGGTGGCGCTGACGGAGGAGGGCCCGCTGGTCCTGACCGCCGTCGACGGCGGCAAGGCGAAGCTGGCGGAGTACGGCGTCACGGCCGCGCCCGATCCCTCCTCACGGTCTTGAGGACCAGGGGATGCCCCATGACCGAACCGCTTAATGATCTTCAGTGTTGGGCAAACTTCCCGGATTCGTCTTTTCCGGGAGCCTGACGTAGACTGACTCGTCGGCTCTCGTGTACCCGCATGCCTGCATGCGGAAGCGAGAGTCGATCAAGGTAGCCGATTCGAAGGGCGAAGCGTGGCCAAGAAGCAAGGTGCCATCGAAATCGAGGGCACCGTGATCGAGTCCCTCCCGAACGCAATGTTCAAGGTGGAACTGCAGAACGGTCACAAGGTCCTAGCGCACATCAGCGGCAAGATGCGTATGCACTACATCCGCATCCTCCCGGATGACCGGGTCGTGGTGGAGCTGTCTCCGTACGACCTGACGCGTGGCCGGATCGTCTACCGGTACAAGTAGATCTTGCCCGCGCCCCGTGTTCCACGGGGTGGTGGCACTGACCCGGAGAACCTCACATCCCATGAAGGTCAAGCCGAGCGTCAAGAAGATCTGCGACAAGTGCAAGGTGATCCGCCGTCACGGCCGGGTCATGGTCATCTGCGAAAACCTGCGCCACAAGCAGCGCCAGGGCTGACGCACGACCCCCTGCATCTCGCAGAACTTCGCGCGACGCACGTAAATACGTACATACGCAGAACCCAGTGCCCACGGGCGCTGACACCTCCGGCGGAGGCCGGGGACCTGGTCCGCACCGCTCCCCTCGAGGGAGAGGTCGGTGGCCACGGAACGGTTCTGCGGAAGACCTCCAAGCAAACAGGAGCCATGAATGGCACGCCTTGAAGGCGTTGACCTCCCGCGCGAAAAGCGTATCGAGGTCGCCCTCACCTACGTCTTCGGCATCGGTCGCACCCGTGCCCAGCAGACGCTCGCCGCTACCGGCGTGAACCCCGACACGCGCGTTCGTGACCTGGCCGAAGAGGACCTGGTCAAGATCCGCGAGTACGTTGACGTGAACTTCAAGACCGAGGGTGACCTCCGTCGCGAGGTGCAGGCCGACATCCGCCGCAAGGTCGAGATCGGCTCCTACCAGGGTCTGCGTCACCGCCGCGGCCTGCCGGTTCACGGCCAGCGCACCAGCACGAACGCCCGTACCCGCAAGGGCCCGCGTCGCGCGATCGCCGGCAAGAAGAAGCCGGGCAAGAAGTAGTCCTCAGCCGGACGCTCATCAGCGGTCTTCGCTGTAGGACCGACCACCTCCCGTAGGAGATATAGATGCCCCCCAAGGGTCGTCAGGGCGCCGCCAAGAAGGTGCGCCGCAAGGAAAAGAAGAACGTCGCTCACGGGCACGCCCACATCAAGAGCACGTTCAACAACACGATCGTCTCGATCACCGACCCCACGGGCAACGTGATCTCCTGGGCCTCCGCCGGCCACGTCGGCTTCAAGGGCTCGCGCAAGTCCACCCCCTTCGCCGCGCAGATGGCCGCCGAGTCGGCCGCCCGTCGCGCGCAGGAGCACGGCATGCGCAAGGTCGACGTCTTCGTCAAGGGTCCCGGCTCCGGCCGTGAGACCGCGATCCGCTCCCTCCAGGCCACCGGCCTCGAGGTCGGCTCGATCCAGGACGTCACCCCCACCCCGCACAACGGCTGCCGCCCCCCCAAGCGCCGCCGCGTCTGACGCTCCGCGTCCGACTCCGGTTGTTGCAGTGCGCACGGAGGGAAGACCGACCTTCCCTCCGTGCGCGCTGTACTCGGGCGGTACGGCCCTTCGGGGCGGTGCCGCCCGTACCCTTGTAGTAGTTGGCATCAAATAGTGGGTGCCAAGACTGGAGGCATTTCTCATGCTTATCGCTCAGCGTCCGTCGCTGACCGAAGAGGTCGTCGACGAGTACCGCTCGCGGTTCGTGATCGAGCCCCTCGAGCCGGGCTTCGGTTACACCCTCGGCAACTCGCTCCGCCGGACGCTCCTCTCCTCGATCCCCGGTGCCGCTGTCACCAGCATCCGGATCGACGGCGTCCTGCACGAGTTCACCACCGTGCCGGGTGTCAAGGAGGACGTCACCGACCTCATCCTGAACATCAAGCAGCTGGTGGTCTCCAGCGAGCACGACGAGCCCGTCGTGATGTACCTGCGCAAGCAGGGACCGGGCCTGGTCACCGCTGCTGACATCGCCCCGCCGGCCGGTGTCGAGGTGCACAACCCCGACCTGGTGCTCGCCACGCTCAACGGCAAGGGCAAGCTGGAGATGGAGCTGACCGTCGAGCGCGGTCGCGGCTACGTCTCCGCCGTCCAGAACAAGCAGGTGGGCCAGGAGATCGGCCGTATCCCGGTCGACTCCATCTATTCGCCGGTGCTCAAGGTCACGTACAAGGTCGAGGCGACCCGTGTCGAGCAGCGCACCGACTTCGACAAGCTGATCGTCGACGTCGAGACCAAGCAGGCCATGCGCCCGCGTGACGCCATGGCGTCCGCCGGCAAGACCCTGGTCGAGCTGTTCGGCCTGGCGCGCGAGCTCAACATCGACGCCGAGGGCATCGACATGGGCCCGTCCCCCACGGACGCCGCGCTCGCCGCCGATCTGGCGCTGCCGATCGAGGAGCTCGAGCTCACCGTCCGTTCGTACAACTGCCTCAAGCGCGAGGGCATCCACTCCGTGGGTGAGCTCGTGGCGCGCTCCGAGGCCGACCTGCTCGACATCCGCAACTTCGGTGCGAAGTCGATCGACGAGGTCAAGGCGAAGCTGGCCGGCATGGGCCTGGCCCTCAAGGACAGCCCGCCCGGATTCGACCCGACCGCCGCCGCCGACGCCTTCGGCGCCGACGACGACGCGGACGCCGGTTTCGTCGAGACCGAGCAGTACTAAGCACTTCCGGCGGGCACTAGCTCGTCGGTAACTGACACCGGTACCTCGTACGGCCGGTGCAGACACTAGGAGAAACACCATGCCGCGTCCCGCAAAGGGTGCCCGTCTGGGCGGCAGCGCCGCGCACGAGCGTCTGCTCCTCGCCAACCTGGCGAAGTCGCTGTTCGAGCACGGCCGCATCACGACGACCGAGGCCAAGGCCCGCCGCCTGCGCCCCGTCGCCGAGCGTCTGGTCACCAAGGCGAAGAAGGGCGACATCCACAACCGTCGCCTGGTGCTGCAGACGATCACGGACAAGAGCGTCGTCCACACGCTCTTCACCGAGATCGCCCCGCGGTACGAGAACCGCCCCGGTGGTTACACCCGCATCACGAAGATCGGCAACCGTCGTGGCGACAACGCCCCGATGGCGGTCATCGAGCTCGTCGAGGCCCTGACCGTGGCCCAGCAGGCCACCGGTGAGGCCGAGGCCGCGACGAAGCGCGCGGTCAAGGAGGACGAGGCCAAGAAGGACGAGGCTGCCCAGGACGAGGCTCCGGCCGCCGAGGCCGAGGGCGAGTCCAAGGACGCCTGAGCGTTCTGACTCCACCGGGCGGGCCCGCATCACCCTTCGGGGCGGTGCGGGCCCGTTCTGTTTGTGTTGTATCGAGAGGATGCGCTGGTGAGCGAGGACATTGAGGGCGCGGCGCCGGGGTTCGTGCGGGTGCGGCTGGATCTTTCGTACGACGGGAAGGACTTTTCCGGGTGGGCGAAGCAGGCCGAGCGGCGCACGGTCCAGGGTGAGATCGAGAGCGCGCTGCGGACCGTGACGCGGTCCTCGGAGACGTACGACCTGACGGTCGCCGGGCGTACGGACTCGGGCGTGCACGCGCGCGGGCAGGTCGCGCACGTCGACCTGCCCGAGGACGTGTGGGCCGAGCACCGGGACAAGCTGCTGCGGCGGCTCGCCGGGCGGCTGCCGCACGACGTGCGGGTGTGGAAGGTGGCGGAGGCTCCCGCGGGGTTCAACGCCAGGTTCGCGGCCGTCTGGCGGCGCTACGCGTACCGCGTGACGGACGACCCCGGCGGCGTCGACCCGCTGCTGCGCGGCCATGTGCTGTGGCACGACTGGCCGCTGGACGTGGACGCCATGAACCGGGCGGCCGAGAAGCTGGTGGGGGAGCACGATTTCGCGGCGTACTGCAAGCGGCGGGAGGGCGCGACCACCATTCGCACCCTGCAGCAGCTCAGCTGGGAACGCGGGGCGGACGGGGTCATCACCGCGACCGTGCGCGCCGATGCCTTCTGCCACAACATGGTGCGCTCGCTGGTCGGCGCGATGCTGTTCGTCGGGGACGGGCACCGGGACGCGGAATGGCCGGGGAAGGTGCTGGCGGCGGGCGTACGGGACTCCTCCGTCCATGTCGTACGCCCGCACGGCCTCACCCTGGAGGAAGTCGGCTACCCGGCCGACGAGCTGTTGGCGGCGCGTGCCCGCCAGGCCCGGAACATGCGGTCACTGCCCGGCGGTGGCTGCTGCTGACGCCTGGGCCCTTCCGCGCTGGTGGATCTGGCGGAACGTGAACTCGGCGATGTCGTCGCCGGTCGTGTAGACGTCCTTGTCGGACGTGGTGACGTTCTTGCCACTGGTGAAGCCGGAGACGGTGAAGTAGGCGTAGCGGCCGTAGGCGTTGGTGGTCTTGCGGCAGATCGAGCCGCCCCGGCAGAAGGTGGGGACGCCGGCTCCGGGGAGGGACGCGAGACCGCCGCTCGCCTGCTCCTTGGCCTTCTCGGCCTGGGCGGCGGTGTCGAAGACCGCGACGCCCACGGTGACGGCCACGCCGGCCTTGGAGTACGTCGCGCGGATGACCTGGTCGCAGCCGTTGTTCGCGAGTACGGAACCCAGCGCGCCCTGGGTCGCGGCGGAGCAGCTGGTGGTGCGGTTCGTCGCGCCCTTGGCGTAGACGCGGTCGCCCATCGTCAGCCGCTTGCCGGGGTACAGGGTGTCGGCGCTGAGCGGCGCCGTGTCCTTCGTGGCGCTGGAGATGAAGTCCCTGGGGTTCGGCGGGGGCGGGGGCGCCTGGGAGGAGAAGGAGGGGCCGGGCTGGGCGGACTCGGTCGGCAGGGTCTCCGCGGTCGGCAGCCCGGTCGTGGAGCCGGTGGTGCCGTTGTTCTTGTTCGTCGTGACGACCGCCGTCGCCACGATCGCGCCGACCACGGCGGTCGCCAGCACACCGCCGCCGATGTACAGCCACCGCTTGCGGCGGGCGCGGGCGGCGGAGGCGTCGGCGAGCGCCGCCCAGTCCGGCGTGTCCCCCGACGACTGCGTTCCGTACGGATCCTGAGGGTTCTGCTGTCCCTCGGGGCCACCCCAGGAGGGCCCCCCTTGCCCAAAGCTCATGCCGCGCATCCTAATCCGGTTGGGTGATGCGGCGGACGGCGGCGACAATGCGGAGCATGGGACATCTTGAGGCCGCACACGTCGAGTACTACTTGCCGGACGGGCGGGTGCTGCTCGGTGACGCCTCGTTCCGGGTGGGGGAGGGGGCCGTCGTCGCGCTGGTCGGCGCGAACGGGGCCGGCAAGACGACGCTGCTGCGGCTGATCGCGGGCGAGATCCAGCCGCACGGCGGGACCGTGACGGTCAGCGGCGGGCTGGGCGTGATGCCGCAGTTCGTGGGATCGGTGCGGGACGAGCGGACCGTACGGGACCTGCTGGTCTCGGTCGCGCAGCCGCGTGTCCGGGAGGCGGCCGCGGCGGTGGACGCCGCCGAGCACGCGATCCTGACGCGGGACGACGAGGCCGCGCAGATGGCGTACGCGCAGGCGCTGAGCGACTGGGCGGAGGCGCGCGGGTACGAGGCGGAGACGCTGTGGGACATGTGCACCACGGCCGGGCTCGGAATGCCTTACGAGAAGGCGCAGTGGCGCCAGGTGCGGACGCTCAGCGGGGGCGAGCAGAAGCGGCTCGTGCTGGAGGCGCTGCTGCGGGGGCCCGACGAGGTGCTGCTGCTCGACGAGCCGGACAACTATCTCGACGTACCCGGGAAGCGGTGGCTGGAGGAGCGGCTCAAGGAGACCCGCAAGACCGTGCTGTTCGTCTCGCACGACCGGGAGCTGCTGGCCCGGGCCGCTGAGAAGATCGTGGCGGTGGAGCCGGGGCCCGCGGGGTCGGACGTGTGGGTGCACGGCGGTGGCTTCGGGACGTTCCACGAGGCGCGGCGGGAGCGGTTCGCGCGTTTCGAGGAGCTGAAGCGGCGCTGGGACGAGAAGCACGCGCAGCTCAAGAAGCTGGTGCTGAATCTGCGGGCCGCGGCGGCGAGCAGCCATGAGCTGGCGTCGCGGTACGCGGCGGCGCAGACGCGGCTGCGCAAGTTCGAGGAGGCCGGGCCGCCGCCGGAGCCGCCGCGCGAGCAGGACATCAGGATGCGGCTGCGGGGCGGGCGCACGGGCGTGCGCGCGGTGACGTGCGAGGGGCTGGAGCTCACCGGCCTGATGAAGCCGTTCTCGCTGGAGATCTACTACGGGGAGCGGGTCGCCGTACTCGGGTCGAACGGATCCGGGAAGTCGCACTTCCTGCGGCTGCTGGCGGGCGAGGACGTGGCGCACAAGGGGGCGTGGAAGCTGGGCGCGCGGGTGGTGCCCGGGCACTTCGCCCAGACGCACGCGCATCCGGAGCTGCTGGGGCGCACGCTCGTCGACATCCTGTGGACGGAGCACGCGAAGGACCGGGGCGGGGCGATGTCCGTGCTGCGGCGCTACGAGCTGGAGCGGCAGGGGGACCAGCCCTTCGAGAAGCTCTCGGGCGGACAGCAGGCGCGGTTCCAGATCCTGATGCTGGAGTTGCAGGGGACGACCGCGCTGCTGCTCGACGAGCCGACGGACAACCTCGACCTGGAGTCCGCCGAGGCGCTGCAGGAGGGGCTGGAGGCGTACGACGGGACGGTGCTGGCCGTGACGCACGACCGGTGGTTCGCGAAGTCCTTCGACCGGTACCTGGTCTTCGGTTCCGACGGCGTCGTACGGGAGACGGCGGAGCCGGTGTGGGACGAGCGCCGGGTGGAGCGGACACGGTAGGGCATCGCGCCGCGCGGGGGGCCGGTGCGCGTTCCCGCCGGGCCGTTTTGACCCGTACGGGGGCGGGCGGGTAGGCTTCCAGTTCGTTATGCGTATTGGCTTGGTCGTTCTCACGCGAGGGGCCCTTACGCCGGTCCACCGGGCCGATGACCAGCGGCAGGCAGACGGGTTGCGTCCCCGGATGCCGCCAAGGCTGTCGTGATCGTCCCAGTGGCCTTGTCAGGACCCACTCACTGAAGAAGCGAAGGCTACGACCGTGCGTACGTACAGCCCCAAGCCCGGCGATGTCACGCGCCAGTGGCACATCATCGACGCGCAGGACATCGTCCTGGGCCGTCTGGCGACGACTGCCGCCAACCTCCTGCGGGGCAAGCACAAGGCGATCTACGCCCCCCACATGGACATGGGCGACTTCGTCATCATTGTCAACGCCGAGAAGGTTCACCTCTCCGGCAACAAGAAGACCCAGAAGATGGCGTACCGCCACTCCGGCTTCCCGGGTGGTCTGCGTTCCGTCCGCTACGACGAGCTGCTGGCGAAGAGCCCCGAGAAGGCCGTCGAGAAGGCCATCAAGGGCATGATCCCCAAGAACACTCTGGGTCGTCAGATGCTCTCGAAGCTGAAGGTCTACGCAGGTCCCGAGCACCCGCACGCGGCTCAGCAGCCGGTGCCGTTCGAGATCACCCAGGTCGCGCAGTAGTTCCGGCCACACCCCCCTAAGAACGAAAGAAATCTGAGGAGAATCGTGGCCGAGACCACTGCAGAGACGCCCGTCGAGGGTTCCGAGGCCGAAGAGACCTTCGCCGAGGTGACCACCTTCGAGTCCGAGGTTCCCGTCGAGGGCGAGTACACCAGCGAGTCCCTCGCGGGCCGTTTCGGTGACCCGCAGCCCGCGGCCGGCCTGGGCCGTCGCAAGAACGCCATCGCCCGCGTCCGGATCGTCCCGGGCACCGGCAAGTGGAAGATCAACGGGCGTACGCTCGAGGACTACTTCCCGAACAAGGTTCACCAGCAGGAAGTCAACGAGCCCTTCAAGGTGCTCGAGCTCGACGGCCGCTACGACGTCATCGCCCGCATCGCGGGTGGCGGCGTCTCCGGTCAGGCCGGTGCGCTCCGTCTCGGTGTCGCCCGTGCGCTGAACGAGGCGGACGTGGACAACAACCGTCCCACCCTGAAGAAGGCCGGCTTCCTCTCCCGCGACGACCGTGCGGTCGAGCGCAAGAAGGCCGGTCTCAAGAAGGCCCGCAAGGCGCCGCAGTACAGCAAGCGCTAATCCGCCTGCTCGGCTGCTCCAGACGTTCGCCCCGGCGGCACATTGTGTGCTGTCGGGGCGTTCGTTTATCGGCATGCCGGGTGCACCACGGCGTTGAAGCGCACCAGAGCTTGCATTTTCGGAGTATTTCGGAGGACACCAGTGGGACGACTCTTCGGCACTGACGGCGTGCGCGGTGTCGCCAACGCCGACCTGACGGCCGAGCTCGCGCTCGGTCTGTCGGTCGCGGCGGCGCACGTACTCGCCGAGGCGGGCACCTTCGAGGGGCATCGGCCGACCGCCGTGGTCGGGCGTGATCCGCGTGCGTCGGGAGAGTTCCTGGAGGCCGCCGTCGTGGCGGGCCTGGCGAGCGCGGGTGTGGACGTGCTCCGGGTGGGGGTGCTGCCCACCCCCGCGGTGGCGTACCTCACCGGCGCGCTGGGCGCCGATCTCGGCGTCATGCTCTCGGCCAGCCACAACGCCATGCCGGACAACGGTGTCAAGTTCTTCGCGCGCGGCGGGCACAAGCTCGCCGACGAGCTGGAGATCCGCATCGAGGACCTGTACGAGCAGCACCGCACCGGTGAGCCCTGGGCCCGGCCGACCGGGGCGGGCGTCGGCCGGGTGTCCGACTACGCCGAGGGCGTCGACCAGTACATCGCCCATCTGCTCACCGTGCTGCCCAACCGTCTCGACGGCGTGAAGGTGGTGCTCGACGAGGCGCACGGGGCCGCCTCCCGCGTCTCTCCCGAGGCCTTCGCCCGGGCCGGCGCCGAGATCGTCACCATCGGTGCCGACCCCGACGGGCTGAACATCAACGACGGGTGCGGGTCCACACACCTGGAGATGCTCCGGGCCGCCGTCGTCGAGCACGGCGCCGACCTCGGTGTCGCGCACGACGGCGACGCCGACCGGTGCCTGGCCGTGGACGCGCTGGGCAACGAGGTCGACGGGGACCAGATCCTCGCCGTACTGGCGCTCGCCATGCGCGAGGCCGGTCAGCTGCGCAAGAACACCGTCGTCGGCACCGTCATGTCGAACCTCGGCTTCAAGCTGGCCATGGAGCGCGAGGGCATCGAGCTCGTACAGACCGCCGTCGGCGACCGGTACGTACTGGAGTCGATGAAGGCCGAGGGGTACGCGCTCGGCGGCGAGCAGTCCGGGCACGTCATCGTGCTGGACCACGCGACCACCGGCGACGGCACCCTGACCGGGCTGATGCTGGCCGCGCGGGTGGCCGCCACCGGGCGTACGCTCGCGGACCTCGCCGGGGTCATGAGCCGGCTGCCGCAGATCCTCGTCAACGTGCCCGACGTCGACAAGTCGCGCGTCACCACCTCCGCCGAGCTGGCGGCCGCCGTCACCGACGCCGAGCGGGAGCTGGGCGCCACGGGGCGGGTGCTGCTGCGGCCCTCGGGCACCGAACCGCTCGTGCGGGTCATGGTCGAGGCGGCCGACATCGAGCAGGCGAAGGCGGTCGCGGGGCGGCTCGCCGATGTGGTGAAGTCCGCGCTCGGTTAGGCGTTCTCGCCGCCGGTGCGCCCGCGCTGCCTCGTCCACAGGTACTTCTGGGCGAACAGCGTGAGCGTACCGGCGAGGACGATGCCGAGCAGGTTCAGCAGGAGCTGCTCGGTGGAGAGCCGGGTCTGGGCGGCGTCCCCGTAGACGAGTGCCACAGCGGCGTTGGCCGCCGCCGGGACCGTCGTCACCGAGATGGCCACGCCGACCAGGGCGCCCGACTTGGCGGACGTGAGCGACAGCATGCCGGCCGCGCCCGCCAGCACGGCCACGACGAAGGACAGCCAGTCCGGGGCGTAGATGAAGCCCGTGTTGGGGCGCTCCGCGTCCAGCATGTCCTTGGTGAACAGGCCCGTCGCGTCCATGAAGAGGCTGAACGCGACCGTCACCGCCATCGCCACCGCGAACCCCACGATCAGCGCGATGAACGACCGCCAGGCCAGGCGGGGCGCGCGCTGCACCAGCGCCGTGCAGAAGCCGGCCAGCGGGCCGAACTCCGGGCCCACGGCCATCGCGCCCACGATCAGGATCGCGTTGTCGAGCACCACACCGCAGGCCGCGATCATCGTCGCCAGCGACAGGAACGCGATGTAGGTGACGGAGAGCGTCGACTCCTCGTGGGTCGCGTCCGACAACTGCTCCCACAGCACCGCGTCCGCGGCCTCGCCCGGTGCCTCCTTCTCCGCCCGGTGGGCCCGCGCGGACAGCGACAGGTCGATGTTCTCGACGGCGATCGAACCGCATTCGTCGATGCCGAGGCCGCGGAGCGTGTTGATGAGGTCGTCGCCCGCCTCGCGCGCCACGTCGCACATGACGAGGTCGCCCGCCGGGTCGCGGGCCGCTCCGGGGACGACGGCGAGGTGTGTCGTGCCCACCGTCTTCTCCACCGTGCTGACGACCTCGTCGGTGCGGTCGGCGGGGACGATCAGGCGAAGGTGCAGCACGGCACGTACTCCTCAGAGTTTGCGGAGCGAGAGGCGCTGGACCTTGTGGTCGGGGCCCTTGCGCACCACCAGCGTGGCACGGCCGCGCGTCGGCGCCACGTTCTCCAGCAGGTTGGGCTTGTTGACGGTCTGCCACATCGTACGGGCGTAGTCGAGGGCCTCTTCCTCCGAGACCTGGGTGTACTTCCTGAAGTAGGAGGAGGGGTCCTGGAACGCGGTCGCGCGCAGCTTGCGGAAGCGGTTCAGGTACCAGGTCTCGATGTCCTCGGCGCGCGCGTCGACGTACACGCTGAAGTCGAAGTAGTCGGCGAGCGCGACCCGGGTGCGGCCGTCCTTGCCGGGCAGCGCCGGCTGGAGGACGTTCAGGCCCTCGACGATCAGGATGTCCGGGCGGCGGACCGTGAGGCGCTCGCCGGGCACGATGTCGTAGATCAGGTGGGAGTAGACGGGCGCGGTGACCTCGTCCTTGCCGGCCTTGATGTCGGCGACGAAGCGGGTCAGGGCGCGCCGGTCGTACGACTCGGGGAATCCCTTGCGCGCCATGAGGCCGCGCCGCTCGAGCTCCTCCATGGGGTGGAGGAAGCCGTCGGTGGTCAGCAGCTCCACGCGCGGGTGCTCCGGCCAGCGGGCCAGCAGCGCCTGGAGGAGACGGGCGACGGTCGACTTGCCCACGGCGACGCTGCCCGCGACCCCTATGACGAAGGGCGTGCCGCGCTGGGCGCCGTGGCCGTTGCCCGCGTCGCCGAGGAAGGTGTTGAGGGCGCCGCGCAGGCCCGAGGTCGCCTGGACGTAGAGGTTGAGCAGGCGGGAGAGGGGCAGGTAGACGTCCCGCACCTCGTCGAGGTCGATCACGTCGCCCAGGCCGCGGAGCCGTTCGAGTTCCTCCGCCGTGAGGGGGAGCGGGGTCTTCTCGCGCAGCGCGCTCCACTCGGCCCGGGTGAGGTCCAGGTACGGCGAAGCGTCTGCCCGGCGGTGGGTGGACCGTTGCGGCGAAGTGATCACATGAACATTGTCGGGGGTGCGGAGCTGTCGTGGGTGGTGTGCTCGGTCACGTGGGGGCGTCGGCCGTAGGGTGCGGACATGTGCGGAATCGTGGGGTACGTCGGCGGGCAGTCGGCGCTTGATGTTGTCATCGCGGGACTGAAACGGCTCGAATACCGGGGTTACGACTCGTCAGGTGTGGCCGTGCTCGCGGACGGTGGGCTGGCCGCGGCGAAGAAGGCCGGCAAGCTCGTCAACCTGGAGAAGGAGCTCGTGGGGCGGCCGCTGCCGGCCGGGGCCACGGGCATCGGACACACCCGGTGGGCCACGCACGGGGGGCCCACCGACGCCAACGCGCACCCGCATCTGGACAACGCGGGGCGCGTCGCCGTCGTACACAACGGGATCATCGAGAATTTCGCCGGTCTGCGGGCCGAGCTCGCCGGGCGCGGGCACGAGCTGGCGTCCGAGACCGACACCGAGGTCGTGGCGCACCTGCTCGCCGAGTCCTTCTCCTCGTGCGGGGACCTCGCGGAGGCGATGCGGCTGGTGTGCCGGCAACTGGACGGGGCGTTCACGCTGGTCGCCGTGCACGCGGACGACCCCGACGTGGTGGTGGGGGCGCGGCGGAACTCGCCGCTGGTGGTGGGCGTGGGGGAGGGGGAGGCATTCCTCGCCTCCGATGTGGCCGCCTTCATCGCGCACACGCGGTCGGCGATCGAGCTGGGGCAGGACCAGGTCGTCGAGGTGCGGCGGGACGGCGAGGGCGGCGGCGCGGCCGGGGTCTCGGTCACGGTCACGGACTTCTACGGCGCGCCCGGCGAGGTGCGGTCGTACCGGATCGACTGGGACGCCTCCGCCGCCGAGAAGGGCGGCTACGACTACTTCATGCTCAAGGAGATCGCCGAGCAGCCGAAGGCCGTCGCCGACACGCTGCTGGGGCGCATCGACGCGGGCGGGGCCCTGACCCTGGACGAGTTGCGGATCCCCGATTCCGTGCTGCGGGAGGTCGACAAGGTCGTGGTGGTGGCCTGCGGGACCGCTTTCCACGCGGGGATGATCGCGAAGCTGGCCGTCGAGCACTGGACGCGGATTCCCTGCGAGACCGAGCTGGCGAGCGAGTTCCGGTACCGGGACCCGATCCTCGACGCGCGGACGCTGGTGATCGCGATCTCGCAGTCCGGCGAGACCATGGACACGCTGATGGCGCTGCGGCACGCGCGGGAGCAGGGCGCGAAGGTGCTCGCCGTGTGCAACACGAACGGGTCGACCATCGCGCGGGAGGCGGACGCGGTGCTCTACACGCATGCCGGGCCGGAGGTCGCCGTCGCTTCCACCAAGGCGTTCCTGACGCAGCTGGTCGCCTGCTACCTGGTCGCGCTCTACCTGGCGCAGGTGCGCGGGGCCAAGTGGGGGGACGAGGTCCGGGGCGTGGTGCGCGAGTTGTCGGAGATCTCGGGCGAGGTGGAGCGGGTCCTGGAGACGATGGAGCCGGTACGGGAGCTGGCGCGCTCGCTGGCGGAGAAGAGGACGGTGCTGTTCCTGGGGCGGCACGTGGGGTACCCGGTCGCCCTGGAGGGTGCGCTCAAGCTGAAGGAGCTCGCGTACATGCATGCGGAGGGGTTCGCGGCGGGCGAGCTCAAGCACGGGCCCATCGCGCTGATCGAAAACGACCTGCCGGTGGTGGTGGTCGTGCCCTCGCCTCGGGGGCGGTCGGTGCTGCACGACAAGATCGTGTCGAACATCCAGGAGATCCGGGCACGGGGGGCGCGGACGATCGTGATCGCGGAGGAGGGCGACGAGGCGGTCGTCCCGTACGCCGATCACCTGATCCGGATCCCGGCCACGCCGACGCTGCTGCAGCCCCTGGTCTCGACCGTGCCGTTGCAGGTCTTCGCCTGCGAGCTGGCCACGGCGCGGGGCAACGAGGTCGATCAGCCCCGGAACCTGGCCAAGTCCGTGACGGTGGAGTGAGCGCGTGATCATCGGTGTGGGTATCGACGTCGCGGAGATCGAGCGGTTCCGGGCGTCGCTGGAGCGCACGCCGCAGATGGCGCGGCGGCTTTTCCTGGAGAGCGAGCTGTACCTCCCGGGCGGGGACCGGCGCGGCATCGCCTCGCTCGCCGCCCGGTTCGCGGCGAAGGAGGCCCTCGCGAAGGCGCTGGGGGCGCCGGCCGGGCTGCACTGGACGGACGCCGAGGTGTACGTCGAGGAGAGCGGGCAGCCGCGGCTGCGGGTGAGCGGGACGGTGCTGGCGCGGGCGGAGGCGCTCGGGGTCCGGTCCTGGCACGTCTCGCTCAGTCACGACGCGGGAATCGCTTCCGCCGTCGTCATTGCCGAAGGGTGAGGTGTTTTCGCTGATGCGCGCTGCTCATGGCGTGGAGACCGTACGGACCGCCGAGCGGGAGCTGATGGCCCGGCTCCCCGAGGGCGCGCTCATGCAGCGGGCCGCGGCCGGGCTCGCCGCGGTGTGCGCGGGGCTGCTGGGGCGGGTGTACGGGGCACGGGTCGTGCTGCTGGTCGGCAGCGGCGACAACGGGGGCGACGCGCTGTACGCGGGCGCCCGGCTGGCGCGGCGGGGGGCGGGGGTCACCGCTGTACTGCTGGACGCGCGGCGGGCGCACGGGGGCGGGCTGGCGGCGTTGCGGCGCGCCGGGGGGTCGGTGGCGACGGGGGCGGCCGGTGACGCGGCCGGGGTTCTCGCGCGTGCCGATCTCGTGGTCGACGGGATCACCGGGATCGGGGGGCGGGGCGGGCTGCGGGACGCCGCTGTGCCGTGGGCGCGGGCGGCGCGGGACTCCGGGGCGGTGGTCGTCGCCGTGGATCTGCCCAGCGGGGTCGAGGCGGACAGCGGGGAGGTGCGGGGGGAGTGCGTGCGCGCCGATGTGACGGTCACCTTCGGTACGTACAAGCCGGGGCTGCTGATCGACCCCGCGCGCGAGTACGTCGGAGCCGTGCGGCTGGTCGAGCTGGGGCTCGATCTCGAAGCGGTGGAGGCGGACGTCGAGGCGTTGCAGCACGCGGACGTGGCCGCGCTGCTGCCGGTTCCGGGCGCGGAGAGCGACAAGTACCGGCGCGGGGTGGTCGGCGTCGTGGCGGGGTCGGAGCGGTATCCGGGGGCGGCGGTGCTCGCGGTCGCCGGAGCGCTGCGGGGCGGAGCCGGGGCGGTGCGGTACGTCGGGCCCGGGGCGGGTGCGGTGATCGCGCGCTTCCCGGAGGCGCTGGTGCACGCGGGGCCGCCGTCGGAGGCGGGGCGGGTGCAGGCGTGGGTGGTGGGGCCGGGGCTGGGTGAGGACGCCGCCGGGGCGCTGGAGGACGTACTGGCGTCGGACGTTCCGGTGCTGGTCGATGCGGACGGGCTGCGGCCGCTGGAGCCGGAGATGGTGCGGCGGCGGGACGCACCGACGCTGCTGACGCCGCACGCGGGGGAGGCGGCGGCGCTGCTGGGGGTCGCGCGGGAGGAAGTGGAGGCGGGGCGGTTGGTCGCGGTGCGGGAGCTGGCCGCGCTGTACGGGGCGACGGTGCTGCTGAAGGGGTCCACGACGCTGGTGGCGGCGGGGGTTACGGGTACGGGCACGGGGTTCGCGGGGCGCCCGGTGCGGGTCAATCCCACCGGAACGCCCTGGCTGGCCACGGCCGGGAGTGGGGACGTGCTGTCGGGGCTCGCGGGGGCGCTGCTGGCGGCCGGGCTCGGGGCGGTGGACGCGGGGTCGGTCGCGGCGTACGTGCACGGGCTGGCGGGGCGGCTGGCGGCGAGCGGTGCCGGGGGCGCCGGTGGTGCCGGTGGCGGGGCGCCGGTGGGGGCGTCGGATGTGGCGGACGCGGTGCCGGGGGCCTGGCGGGGGATCATGGGGCGGGGGCGGGCCGCTCCGGAGGCGGCGTTCGGGACTGCATGATGCGGCCGCGACGCGGTGCCTTTTGCGAAACCGGCACCCCGCGCGCACATCACGCTTTACGTCCCGGACACCGCCCCCTGCGGGTCCCGCCCCCTCGCGCCGGTGGGTGGTGCAGTGAGGGCGCCGCGTGCCCGGAGGGTTTCGGCCGGTCGTCCGGGGGTCGCCCCGGGCAGGCGCAGCACGTCCCGGACACCGCCCCCTGCGCGTTCCGCCCCCCTCGCGCCGACGGGCAGTCTGCGGGCGCCGCGCGCCTCGCCGGACACCGCCCCCCGGCGCCGTCCCGCCCCTGATCGGACGTCCCGCGGGAGCGGACGCACGAGGTGATCCGAGGCTGTCGCGAGGCTCTGAGACACTTGGCGCGATGACCGCGATGACTCATACCCCCATGCGAGCCCGCGCCGAGATCGATCTGGCGGCCCTGCGGGCCAATGTGCGGGCTCTGCGCGCTCGTGCGGCGAATGCCCAGCTGATGGCCGTGGTGAAGTCGGACGCCTACGGGCACGGAGCTGTCCACTGCGCGCGCGCCGCCCTCGACGCGGGGGCGGCCTGGCTGGGGACCGCGACCCCCGAAGAGGCCCTGGCGCTGCGTGCCGCCGGGTTCGACGGACCGCTGATGTGCTGGCTGTGGACCCCGGGCGGGCCCTGGCGCGAGGCGGTCGAGGCGGGCATCGACGTCTCCGTGAGCGGGATGTGGGCGCTCGGGGAAGTCGTCGAGGCGGCGCGTGCGGCGGGGCGCGTGGCGCGCGTACAGCTCAAGGCCGACACCGGGCTCGGGCGCAACGGCTGCCAGCCCGCCGACTGGCCCGAGCTGGTGCGCCGCGCCCTGGAGGCGCGGGACGCCGTCAAGGTCACCGGGCTCTGGTCCCACTTCGCCTGTGCGGACGAACCCGGGCACCCGTCGATCGACGCGCAGCTGGCCGTTTTCCAGGATCTGGTCGACTACGCCGAGAAGGCCGGGGCCGAGCCCGAGGTGCGCCACATCGCCAACTCGCCGGCGACGCTGACCCTGCCCCACGCGCACTTCGACCTCGTCCGGACCGGCATCGCCATGTACGGCGTCTCGCCGAGCCCCGAGCTCGGCACGCCCGCCGACTTCGGCCTGCGGCCCGTGATGACCCTCGCGGCGTCCGTGGCGCTGGTCAAGCGGGTTCCGGAGGGGCACGGCGTCAGTTACGGGCACCACTACGTCACCGGTGAGGAGACGACGCTGGGACTGGTTCCCGTCGGGTACGCCGACGGCATCCCGCGGCACGCCTCGGGCAGCGGGCCGGTGCTGGTCGGCGGCAAGTGGCGCCGGGTCGCCGGGCGGGTCGCCATGGACCAGTTCGTGGTCGATCTGGGGCACGACGTGGTCGAGCCGGGCGCCGAGGCCGTGCTGTTCGGTCCGGGCGACCGGGGGGAGCCGACGGCCGAGGACTGGGCGCAGGCCGCGGGCACCATCGCGTATGAAATTGTCACGCGCATCGGATCGCGGGTACCCCGTGTCTATATGAACGAGGACCCCGGAAACTAGGAGATCGCCACCGTGAGCGAGAGCAGCGCGCCGGGTGTGGTGGAGGTGGCCGCGGAGGCCGCGACCGCCACCGCCGGCAACTGGCGCCGGGCGGGCCTGGCCGGCACCGCGCTGGGCGTGGTCGCGGCGGGCGCCGCCGCGGGCGTCGCCCTGGAGCGGATGACCGTCGGCCGCGGCATGCGCAAGAAGGCGCGGCTCGCGCTGGACGCCGCCGGACCGTACGGCGCTCTGCGCGGGATGCCGGGACAGGCCGTGGCGGACGACGGCACCGAGATCTACTTCGAGGTGGACGAGGTGGAGGCGGACGGTGCCGGTCCGCGGCGGCGCCGGCTCTTCGGGCGCAGGTCCCCGGCCCCCGTCACCGTCGTTTTCAGCCATGGTTTCTGCCTGAGCCAGGACTCGTGGCACTTCCAGCGGGCGGCGCTGCGCGGTGTGGTGCGTACGGTCCACTGGGACCAGCGCAGTCACGGGCGTTCGGCGCGCGGCGCGGCCCAGGAGCGGGGTGTCGCGATCGACATCGAGCAACTGGGACGCGACCTCAAGGCCGTTCTCGACGCCGCGGCCCCCGAGGGGCCGCTGGTGCTGGTGGGGCACTCGATGGGCGGCATGACGATGATGGCGCTGGCCGACCAGTTCCCCGAGGTGATCCGCGAGCGCGTGGTGGGCGCCGTTTTCGTCGGTACGTCGTCGGGGAGGCTCGGCGAGGTCAATTTCGGGCTGCCGGTGGCCGGTGTGAACGCCGTACGCCGGGTCCTGCCGCGCGTGCTGCGCGCCCTCGGCTCGCAGGCGGAGATCGTCGAGCGGGGCCGGCGCGCCACGGCCGATCTCTTCACCGGGCTCGTCAAGCGGTACTCGTTCGGCTCGAAGGACGTCGACCCGGCGGTCGCGCGGTTCGCGGAGCGGCTGATCGAGGCGACGCCGATCGACGTGGTCGCCGCGTTCTACCCGGCGTTCACGGACCACGACAAGGCGGAGGCGCTGGAGGTCTACGCCGAGGTGCCGGTGCTCGTCCTGGCGGGCGACAAGGACCTGGTGACGCCCAGCGAGCACAGCGAGGACATCGCCCGCCTGCTGCCGGACGCCGAGCTGGTGATGGTCCCGGACGCCGGGCACCTGGTCATGCTGGAACACCCCGAGGTGGTCAACGGCCGGCTCGCGGACCTGCTGGCCCGCGTGGGCGCCGTACCGGCAGCCGCTAACGTTGGGACGTATGGAAGCACCGCACATCCCGGCGGCTGACGTCACCGCCGTCCTCACCGTCCACTCGCCCGGCCTCATGCAGGAGCTGGGGCGCCGGCTCGCGAAAATGCTCCGCCCCGGTGACCTGGTGATGCTCACCGGTGAACTCGGCGCGGGCAAGACGACGCTGACGCGCGGACTCGGCGAAGGGCTCGGGGTGCGCGGCGCCGTGACGTCGCCGACGTTCGTCATCGCCCGCGTCCACCCCTCGCTGACCGGCGGTCCCGCCCTGGTGCACGTGGACGCGTACCGGCTGGGCGGCGGGCTCGACGAGATGGAGGACCTCGACCTCGACGTCTCGCTGCCCGACTCCGTGGTGGTGGTGGAGTGGGGCGACGGGAAGGTCGAGGAGCTGTCGGACGACCGGCTCCACGTGATCATCCACCGGGCGGTGGGGGACGCCGTCGACGACGTGCGCGAGGTGACGGTGCGCGGTGTCGGCGAGCGGTGGGCCGGGGAGGACCTGGCCGCGCTGGGGGCCTGACGTCCGTACGTTCCGACAAGACGTCGGCAAGATGTTGCGCCGGTGGCGCCGGGCGTGGTCACATGGATACCGAGACATGGTTAGGTCTACCTAACCACGCCTGCCCCCGGAGCCACAGGAGGCGTCCATGCCGGCTTCAGAACACGAAGCGCCCCAGCCTCTGTCCATGCGCGACCTGCTGGCCTCGTGCGCGGCGGCCACGGCGGTCTCCACACCGCCGCGGGAGCCGCAGGAGGGCGAGACGCCTCCCGAGGGGCACGAGCACACGGAGCGGCGCGAGGCCGCGTAGCTCGTACGAGCGTATTTACGGGACGACTACGACCTTCACGCGGACCGTCGCGAAGCGCCACATCGCGTCGCCGTCGGCGCGCTGCATGCGGACGCCCCCGGTCTTGCCCGCGGCCGGGTCCGGGGTCGGCATGGAGCCGTCGACCGCGGCGCTGAAACCGATCACCACGTTCTCGACGCTCGTGAACCGGACCACGTGCTCGATCTGCACCCCGTCCGAGCCGGTGATGCTCCCCGAGCGCGAGGTCACCGCGTACGTGCCGGGCGGCGGACTGACCGTGCTCGGCACGACCTCGAAGGTCCGCGTCGCCCTGCCCTGCTCGTTCACCAGCCACACCCGCCGGTCGCCCAGCGCGTAGACGACGCGCATGCCGACGCCCGAGTCGGCGGGCACCGCGAACACGTCCTTCTTCTCGGGCTTCTTCCTGGGCGGGAGCGTGGCGTGCGCGGCCGGGGACTTGCCGGGGGCGGGCTCGGCGAGCCGCGCGGGGGACGGAGCGCTCGCCGCCGCCTGGTAGGCGAGGAAGGCGACCCCGGCCACGGCCGCCGCGGTGAGCCCGGCCACGAATCCCGAGCTGCTCCTTGCCACCTTGCTCCACCTCATGTTCTTGCCGCGTGCGTATGTGTGGTGACGGTAGCAGCAGGGGCCGGGAGGGACGGGGGACGCCGTGCCCCCGGTGCGCGGGCCGTAGGCTGTTTGTGTGCTCTTGCTCGCCGTTGATACCGCCACCCCAGCCGTCACCGTCGCCCTCCACGACGGCGCTTCCGTCATCGCCGAGGCCGGGCAGGTCGACGCACGCCGGCACGGGGAACTGCTGCTGCCCACCGTCGACCGGGTGCTCGCCGAAGCCGGTCTGAAACTCGACGCCGTGACCGCGGTGGTCGTGGGCGTCGGCCCCGGCCCGTACACCGGGCTGCGGGTCGGCCTCGCGACGGCCGAGACCTTCGGCCTCGTCCTCGGAGTGCCGGTCCACGGGCTGTGCACCCTGGACGGTCTCGCGTACGCCTCGGGGCTCACCGGCCCCTTCGCGGTGGCCACCGACGCGCGCCGCAAGGAGGTCTACTGGGCGCGGTACGCCGATGCCCGTACGCGGATCTCCCAGCCCGCCGTCGACCGCCCCGCCGACATCGCGGAGGACCTCGCGGGCCTGCCGGTGGTCGGCTCGGGCGCGCTGCTCTACCCCGGGGCCTTCCCGGACGCGCGCGGACCCGAGCACCAGTCGGCGGGCGCGCTGGCGTCGCTGGCCGCCGAGAAGCTCGCGGCGGGGGAGCCGGAGGCGTTCCTGGCGCCGCTGCCGCTCTACCTGCGCCGGCCCGACGCGCAGGTCCCGAAGAACTACAAGGTGGTCACGCCGAAGTGAGCGCGGGCCTGAGGGAAATGCGCTGGTGGGACATCGAGCCGGTGCTCGGTCTGGAGCGTGAGCTGTTCCCCGAGGACGCCTGGTCGCCGGGGATGTTCTGGTCCGAGCTCGCCCACGCGCGCGGGCCGCGGGCCACCCGCCGCTACGTGGTGGCCGAGGAGGCGGGCCGGATCGTCGGGTACGCCGGGCTCGCCGCCGCCGGGGGGCTCGGCGACGTACAGACCATCGCCGTCTCGAAGGACCAGTGGGGGGCCGGGCTCGGGTCCCGGCTGCTCACCGACCTGCTGGGGCACGCGAGCGCCTTCGAGTGCGCCGAGGTGCTCCTCGAAGTGCGCGTCGACAACACGCGCGCGCAGAAGCTGTACGAGCGCTTCGGCTTCGAGCCGATCGGCTTCCGGCGCGGCTACTACCAGCCGGGCAACATCGACGCGCTCGTGATGCGGCTGACGACGACGACCGACCCGGCGGACCCCGCCGCCTCCGTACAAGGAACCGAGATTCACCATGGCTGACGAACCGCTCGTCCTCGGCATCGAGACCTCCTGCGACGAGACCGGCGTCGGGATCGTGCGCGGCACCACCCTGCTCGCCGACGCCATCGCGTCGAGCGTCGACGAGCACGCCCGCTTCGGCGGTGTGGTGCCCGAGGTCGCCTCGCGCGCGCACCTGGAGGCGATGGTCCCGACGATCGGGCGCGCGCTGAAGGAGGCCGGGGTCGCCGCCTCCGACCTGGACGGCATCGCGGTGACGGCCGGACCGGGACTGGCGGGTGCGCTGCTGGTGGGGGTGTCCGCGGCGAAGGCGTACGCGTACGCGCTGGGGAAGCCGCTGTACGGCGTGAACCACCTGGCCTCGCACATCTGCGTCGACCAGCTGGAGCACGGGCCGCTGCCCGAGCCCACGATGGCGCTGCTGGTGAGCGGCGGCCACTCGTCGCTGCTGCTGGCCCCCGACATCACGAGCGACGTACGGCCGATGGGCGCGACCATCGACGACGCGGCGGGCGAGGCCTTCGACAAGATCGCGCGCGTACTGGACCTGGGCTTTCCCGGCGGTCCCGTCATCGACCGGCTCGCGAAGGAGGGCGACCCGAAGGCGATCGCCTTCCCGCGCGGGCTGACCGGGCCGCGCGACGCGGCGTACGACTTCTCCTTCTCGGGGCTGAAGACGTCGGTCGCCCGCTGGATCGAGGCCAAGCGCAGCGCGGGCGAGGAGGTGCCGGTGCGGGACGTGGCGGCGTCCTTCCAGGAGGCGGTCGTCGACGTGCTGACCCGCAAGGCGGTCCGGGCCTGCAAGGACGAGGGCGTCGACCACCTGATGATCGGCGGCGGCGTGGCCGCCAACTCGCGGCTGCGGGCGCTGGCGGCCGAGCGGTGCGAGCGGGCCGGCATCCGGCTGCGCGTGCCGCGGCCGGGGCTGTGCACGGACAACGGGGCGATGGTCGCGGCGCTCGGCGCGGAGATGGTGGCGCGGGGCCGGGCGGCGTCGGACTGGGACCTGTCGGCGGACTCCTCGCTGCCGGTGACCGAGCCGCACGTACCGGGCGCCGCCCATGGCCACGACCATGTGCACGAGATCAGCAAGGACAACCTCTACTCATGACCGTCGCGCTGATGTGGGAGGCCCGTGCCGCCGAGGGCCGGGGCGGGGAGCTGCTGGAGTGGGCCCGGACGCAGGTCCGGGCCCTGGCGGGCGGGCCGGTGCGCAGGGAGGTCCTGCGGGCGCCGCAGGACCGCGTGCTCGTCATGACGTGGTGGGAGGCGGCGTACGACGCGGAGCTGCCCGAACTGCCGGAACCCGAGGGGGAGCTGGTCACGCGGGCGGTTCACCGCTGGCGCTTCGAGTCGGTCGAAGGGGTCTGATCCGGCCCGTCGGCCCCTGGGCAGTGTCGTGCGCATGTCCCGTCGTACGGCGCTTCCGCCGCCCCACCGCCCGAGCACCTGCGGACCTGGCCCGGACCCGAGGCGATGCGCGCCGACCGGGCGCGGGCCATGGACGAGCTGACCGCACGCGGTCTCGGCCCCGGGCGGCTGGTGCGGTTCTGGCTGCTGGTGGGCGGCGCCGCGCTCGGGTGGGGGATGGCCGGGACGGCCCTCGACGCGTTCGAGGGGCCGGGCGATCCGCTGACCGCCCTCCTCGCCGCGGTCTTCGGCGCGGTCGGGCTCGGGGGCGTCGTGACCTGCTGGACCTTCCTCGGGGCGGGCGCGCGCCGCGACCGGACGACCCGTCAGCTGCTGGCGGACTGGGCCGCGGTGGGGCGCGCGCACGGCTTCTCGGCCGCGCGGTGGCGCGTTCCCGGGCTCAGCCTCGCGTGGCTGCTCTCGTCGCTGGTGGTGTGCGGGCTCGGCCTGTGGTCGTCGCTCGGGTTCGCGGTCACGGCGCGGCCGGGCACCGAGACGTACACGGACGCGTTCTTCTTCACCGGACTCGGGGTCGTCCTGTGGGGGGCCGGGCTGCTCGGCGCGGCGAAGGCCGTGGGGCACCACCGGTGGGCGGTGCGGGTGGGCCCGGTGGGCGAGACGGGTGGCGTGAAGGGCTGAACGGCCGCCGCGGCGCGGAGCGGCCGGGTGAGGGGCCCGGCGCCCGGCTACGGCACCGGGTGGCCGATCAGTACGGTCGGCGCGCCCGCGACGCGGGTGAGGAAGACCGTGGCGGAGTTCGGCCCCGACAGCTTCATCCTGCGGCGCAGCTCCTCCGGCTCGACCGCCGAGCCGCGCTTCTTCACGGTCAGTACGCCGACCTCCCGCTCCCGCAGCAGCGCCTTCAGCTTCTTCAGGCCGAAGGGCATCCGGTCGGTGATCTCGTAGGCGGTGGCGTACGGCGTGGGGTGGAGCCCGTCCGCAGTGATGTACGCGATGGTCTCGTCGATCAGGCGCCCGCCGACCTGCTCCGCGACCTCCGCCACCAGGTGCGAGCGGACGACGGCGCCGTCCGGCTCGTAGAGGTAGCGGCCGACCTCGCCGGGCTCCGGGTCCGGCAGCCCGGTGCCGACCAGGGTGCGCGGGCCGGGGAGCAGGGTGGCGCGGACGGCCCCGGGGCCGGTGCCGAACCAGAGCACCGCCTCCTTCACGTCGCCGCCGTCCGAGATCCACTCCGCCTCGGCGTCGTCCGGGACCGCCTCGTGCGGGACACCCGGCGCGATCTTGAGTGCGGCGTGCGCGGACGTACGGGCCGCCCCGATCGCCCAGGACAGGGGCGGCGAATACGCCTCCGGGTCGAAGACGCGGCCGCGGCCGCCGCGCCGGGCCGGGTCGACGAAGACCGCGTCGTAGGGGGACGTGTCGATGTCCGTGACGTCGGCGCAGCGGACCTCGACGAGGCCCGAGAGGCCGAGCGCGCCGGCGTTCGCGCGGGCCACCTCGGCCGTCAGCGGGTCGCGGTCGACGGCCAGGACGCGGATTCCGGCGCGGGCCAGCGCGATCGCGTCGCCGCCGATGCCGCAGCACAGGTCGGCCACGCTCCGCACGCCGAGCGCGGCGAAGCGGCCGGCGCGGTACGTCGCCACCGCCGCGCGGGTGGCCTGCTCGACGCCGTTCGGGGTGAAGAACATCCGGTACGCGTCCTCGGCGCCGAACTTCGCCACCGCCCGCTGCCGCAACCGGGCCTGCCCCAGCGCCGCCGAGACCAGCGCGGCGGGGTGGTCGCGGCGCAGCCGGGTGGCGGTGGCCAGCTCCTGGGCGGGGTCGTGGTCGCGGAGCGCGGTGAGCAGGAACTGGCCCTCGTCGGTGAGCAGGGCGGAGAAGGAGTCGGGATCCACGGACACCATTCTCCCTGTCAGTGGCGGGACGTACTGTCGAGGTGTCGTGGGGCAGGCGGAGATCGGGGGATCCGTGGACGCGGTACTCAGCTCGGGGTGGGACAGCGTGCGCCAGCGCGCGCTGCTCGGTGCGTACGGTACGGACGGGGTGCCGCAGGAGCGGGCCACGGCGGAGAGCCGGGTGGAGCTGCTGGGGCGGCTGCGCTGGGAGGTGATCCAGGGCGGCGTGGTCTTCCTGACGTACACCCAGCTGCTGGACGGCGCCGCGTTCGCCGTGCTGCGCCCGGCCGAGCTGCTGGACGAACTGGCGATACGGGCGGTCGGCGGCGGCGCGATGCTCCCGGTGCGGGTGAACGCGCGCGACGCGGACCTGGGGGCGCAGCTGCTGGCGATGCTCTCGCGCGGCTTCCTGCTCTCCTCGCTGCCGCTGAGCGGCGAGCGGTGCCACCGGCTCCAGCACCGGCTGGCGGAGGCGGGCGGCGGCGTCGCGGCTTCTGGCGCCGACGGGCCGGTGGATGCCGTGGACCGGCTGCTGCGCGCGTCCGGCGAGCTGGACCCCGCGCTGCGGCTGCGCCTCGTCGCCCGCTGGCGCGACTGGCTGGAAGCCGCCGGGCGCGGGCTGCTGGAGGTGCGTGACCTGGCCCCGGCGGACTACCCCACCGCGTACGCCGTGCAGCCGCCGCCCGCGCCCGGGGAACTGCGCAGCGACGCGGGCCGGGGGGTGCTGGAGGCGTGGACCGGCAGGGCGCTCGACGTGGGCGGGATGCCCAACCGCAGCCTGCTGTACGACCGGCTCGAACCGCTGACCAGGGCCGCGGGCCGGGCCGAACGCGACGACGCCGAGCTGCTGCGGGAGTCCTTCGACGAGACCTACTACCGGGCCATCGCGGCGGGCGAGCGCTGCATGCTGGCGCTGGCCGCGCCCCGGCGCGGGGTGCGCAGGCGGGAGGCGGAGGCGCTCACCGGGGAGGCGCCGCTGGTGACGTTCCCGACGGGCTTCGAGCGGCGGCTGGGCCTGATGCCCGGGGAGGACTGGCAGCGGTTCGCCGACGACGCGGCCGACGCGCTCGGCCGCTGGTGGGAGGCGCGTGATCCGGCCGCGTTGCAGGAGATAGGGGAGCTGCTCGGCGGCCGTACGAAAGACCCGGGAAGCGGTGGCCCGGCCGCGGGCGGTGCCCCGATGACGCGCATCCAGCGGGCCGTACGGACCGTGGGCGGCCGGACCGGGGAGCTGACCGCGGCGGGCGGCCTGGGCGCGGCGGCGAACCTGGTGGCGGGCGAGGGGCTGCTGGGCGACGCCGTGTCGGGCATGGCGGGGACCATGGTCCCCGTGGTGGTGGCGGTGGTGCTGGCCGGGGGAAGAGCGGTGGGGAGGCGCTCGCTCGACGCGTACCGGGGGCGGTGCGATGTGGTGGAGTTGCCGACGGCGGTGCCGACGGTGCAGTCGGACCCGGACGGACAGTGAGAGCGGCCATGGACGGTGACGGTGGACAGTGAGCTGGAGCGCGCCGGCTCGCGCAGGGTGTACGGCGACCCGGACGGCAGGTGGTGCGAGGTCTTCCTCGACACGTACCGGCTGCCCGCCGGACGGACGCTGGAGCTGCACCGGGTACGGGTCGGCGCGGGCCGTACCGGGGTGGTGGTGCTGGCCCGGCGCGACGGCTTGACGCTGATGGTCCGCCAGTGGCGGCCCGCTGTCGGACGGTGGATGTGGGAGCTGCCCCGGGGCTTCGGGGAGAGCGGGCCGGCCGCCGACGCGCTGCGCGAACTCGCCGAGGAGACCGGTCTGCGGGGCGGCGCGGCCGAGGTGCTGGCCCTGGTGGACGTCGACTCCGGTCTGCTCGAGAGCGAAGTGGCGGTGGTGGAGGTGACCGTCCCCGCCGATGCCGTACTGGGCGGCGGTGGCAGTGGTGACGGCGAGGTCGCGTCCGCCCGCTGGTGGTCACGGGAGGAGCTGGCCGACGGGATCCGGCGCGGGGAGGTGCGCGACGGGTTCACGCTCGCCGCGCTGGGGGTGGCCGCGGCGTACGGCTGAGCGCCCCGGTGCGCGGGGCGTCGGCCGCCCGGGGGACGGCGGGCTCTTCGCGCGGGTGTCGGCCGGGAACGGGGGGCGCGCGCTGGCAGTATGCGGCGCCATGCGACTAGTACGACAAAAGGCAAAAAGGGCTGGAAGGGGGTACGCGGCGGGGCTCGGTGTACTGCTGGCCGCCTCCCTCGTCGCCGCCGGCTGCGCCACGCCCTCCGCCGGGCCCCCCGAGCCCGCCGCGCCGGCCCCCGGCCAGCAGCAGGCGCACCGCGCGGGCCCCGCCGGCTCCCTCGCCGGGTACGCCGAGCGGCTGCGGCGTGCCCAGATCGCGCGTGTCGCCGCCGCCAGGAAGTGGGGGCTCGCGCAGACGCCGCTCCTCGCGCCCCCACCGCCCGCCGTGAAGCCGAGGATCACCACGCGCAAGGGGTTCGAGGCCGGGCGCGGGCTGCCGCCCGTGTTCACCACCGTCCCGGTCGACGAGCGGGTCGTCTTCCTGACGATGGACGACGGCGCGGAGAAGGACCCGAAACTGCTGCGGATGATGACCGAGCTGGGCATCCCCTACAGCGCTTTTCTCAGCGACTACCTGGTGCGCGAGAACTACGGCTACTTCGAGCGCATGCAGGCGCGCGGCGTCGCCCTGCACAACCACACCCTCAACCACCGCTACATGCCCGGCCTCACCTACGCCCAGCAGAAACGCGAGATCTGCGGCATGCAGGCCGTCATCGAGAAGCGGTTCGGCAAGCGGCCCCGGCTCTTCAGGCCGCCGTACGGCAACTACAACGCCGACACCCTGCGCGCCGCCCGCGCCTGCGGCGTGAAGGCCGTGCCGCTGTGGGCCGCCGAGGCGTTCCCCGACCGGATGGAGTGGCGGGAGTGGGACCGGGACCTGCATCCCGGCGACATCATCCTCACGCACTTCCGCGGCAGGGAGCAGTGGAAGGGAACCATGCCGGACATGATCCGGCGGGTCATGAAGACGGTCACCGCCAAGGGGTACGCCGTGGCCAGGCTGGAGGACTACCTGTGAGGCGTGCGCACCGGCCGCTGACCGGCCTGCTGGCGGCCGGTGCGCTCGCGCTCACCGGATGCGCGCAGTCCGTGGAACCGGCCGAGCGGCTCGGCGGGAAGGCGGTGCGCGGCGCCGCGCCGGAGGGCCGGGAGGCGGGGGCCGCGGGGTCCGAGGCGCTCCGGGCGCACGGCGGGCAGCCGCACGGCGGCCCGGAGCACGGCGGTCCGGCGCCGCGGTCCGGGGCGCCGTACGCGCGGTGGGGGCTGCGGGAGCCGCTCCGTCCGGCGCCGGCGCCCCCGGTCCGCAAACCGGACCGGCCCTTCGTCGTGGACCGCGTACCGACCCGCGACAAGGTCGTCTTCCTCACCTTCGGCGACGGCGCCGCACAGGACTCCGCGTTCGTGCGGCTGGTCGACGAACTGGACCTGCCGGTCAGCGTGTTCCTGACGGACGGCACGGCCGCGCCCGGGCACCGCCGCTTCGTCCGGCCGGGACGGGCGGGCGGCGGCTCCACCACGGTGCAGAACCACGGGGTCGGTCACGTCTACCTGCCCGGTCTGCCGTACGCCGGACAGCGCGCCCAGATCTGCGGTCAGCGGGACCGCCTGGAGGCCCGCTTCGGCACCAGGCCGCGGCTCTTCAGGCCGCCGTACGGGGCGTACGACAACCAGACGCTGCGGGCGGCGGGCGACTGCGGGGCCGACGCGGTGGTGCTGTGGTGGGCTTCGGCGCAAGGCGGCGCCCTGCGGTACGCGCGGGGCGACCGGCTGCGGCCGGGCGACATCGTGTTCGCGCACTCCCGCAGGCCCGGGGAGCTGGCGGAGGCGACGGTGCGGGTGCTGCGCCGCGTCCAGGAGCAGGGGTTCGCGGTGGCGCGTCTGGAGGAGTACCTCTGAGAACCGCCTCCGACGCGGCCGGAGGCCGGGGCCGGACATCGCCTCCGGGACGCGCGCGGCGGCGCTGAATTGGCACTCCGCTTGACCGAGTGCTAACCGCGTCATAGTCTCGGCGTTGGCACTCTCCACCGGCGAGTGCCAATAGTAGCGACGGGCAGGTCCGGCACCCGCGACGACGGATCCACCTGGTCGCCACCCCACATCAGTTAACCCCGTGAGATCTCCGAAGGGGGAGACCGGACCGTGACGACCACCAGCTCCAAGGTTGCCATCAAGCCGCTCGAGGACCGCATTGTGGTCCAGCCGCTCGACGCCGAGCAGACCACCGCCTCTGGCCTGGTCATTCCGGACACCGCCAAGGAGAAGCCCCAGGAGGGCGTCGTCCTGGCCGTGGGCCCGGGCCGCTTCGAGAACGGCGAGCGCCTGCCGCTCGACGTATCCGTCGGCGATGTCGTGCTGTACAGCAAGTACGGCGGCACCGAGGTGAAGTACAGCGGCGAGGAGTACCTCGTCCTCTCGGCTCGCGACGTGCTCGCGATCATCGAGAAGTAACTCGCCCCAAGATTGCTTTTGATCTGCGCCCCTGGCCCCCTGCGATTGCCGGGCGGCCCGGGGCGCATTTCGTTTGAGAGGACAGAGAAGCTCCATGGCGAAGATTCTGAAGTTCGACGAGGACGCCCGTCGCGCCCTCGAGCGCGGCGTCAACAAGCTTGCCGACACGGTCAAGGTGACGATCGGCCCCAAGGGCCGCAACGTCGTCATCGACAAGAAGTTCGGCGCCCCCACCATCACCAACGACGGTGTCACGATCGCGCGCGAGGTCGAGCTCGACGACCCGTACGAGAACCTGGGCGCCCAGCTCGTGAAGGAGGTGGCGACCAAGACCAACGACATCGCGGGTGACGGCACCACCACCGCCACCGTGCTGGCCCAGGCGCTGGTCCGCGAGGGCCTGCGCAACGTCGCCGCCGGTGCTTCCCCGGCCGCCCTGAAGAAGGGCATCGACGCCGCGGTCAAGGCGATCTCCGAGGACCTCCTCGCGAACGCCCGTCCGATCGACGACAAGTCCGACATCGCCGCCGTGGCCGGGCTCTCCGCCCAGGACTCGCAGGTCGGCGAGCTCATCGCCGAGGCGATGGACAAGGTCGGCAAGGACGGTGTCATCACCGTCGAGGAGTCCAACACCTTCGGCCTGGAGCTCGACTTCACCGAGGGCATGGCCTTCGACAAGGGCTACCTCTCGCCGTACATGGTGACCGACCAGGAGCGTATGGAGGCCGTCCTCGACGACCCGTACATCCTGATCCACCAGGGCAAGATCGGCTCGATCCAGGACCTGCTGCCGCTGCTGGAGAAGGTCATCCAGGCCGGCGCCTCCAAGCCGCTGCTGATCATCGCCGAGGACGTCGAGGGCGAGGCCCTGTCGACCCTGGTGGTCAACAAGATCCGTGGCACTTTCAACGCCGTCGCGGTGAAGGCCCCCGGCTTCGGTGACCGCCGCAAGGCCATGCTCGGCGACATCGCCACCCTCACCGGTGCGACCGTCATCGCCGAAGAGGTCGGCCTCAAGCTCGACCAGGCCGGTCTCGACGTGCTGGGCTCCGCCCGCCGCGTGACCGTCACCAAGGACGACACGACGATCGTCGACGGCGGCGGCAACGCCGACGAGGTGACCGGCCGCGTCAACCAGATCAAGGCCGAGATCGAGTCCACGGACTCCGACTGGGACCGCGAGAAGCTCCAGGAGCGCCTCGCGAAGCTGGCCGGCGGCGTGTGCGTGATCAAGGTCGGCGCCGCCACCGAGGTGGAGCTGAAGGAGAAGAAGCACCGTCTGGAGGACGCCATCTCCGCGACCCGCGCCGCGGTCGAGGAGGGCATCGTCTCCGGTGGTGGCTCCGCTCTGGTCCACGCCGCCAAGGTGCTCGAGGGCGGCCTGGGCAAGACCGGCGACGAGGCCACCGGTGTCGCGGTCGTCCGCCGCGCCGTCGTCGAGCCGCTGCGCTGGATCGCCGAGAACGCCGGCCTCGAGGGCTACGTCATCACCGCCAAGGTGAGCGAGCTCGACAAGGGCCACGGCTTCAACGCCGCGACCGGCGAGTACGGCGACCTGGTCAAGGCCGGCGTCATCGACCCGGTCAAGGTCACCCGCTCCGCGCTGGAGAACGCCGCGTCCATCGCGTCGCTGCTGCTCACGACCGAGACCCTGGTCGTCGAGAAGCCGGCCGAGGAAGAGGCGGACGCCGGCCACGGCGGCCACGGCCACAGCCACTGACGTCGTACGACGTGTGAAGGCCCCCGTTCCCACCGCTCGGCCGGTGGGAACGGGGGCCTCGTCCGTCCGGTGGGTCCGTCCGGTGCGGCCGTCCCGGTTCAGCCGAGTGCGCCGAGCTGCCGCATCAGGCCCAGCGCGTCCATGTGCCACCACCCTTCCTGGATCATCCCGTCCTGGAAGCGGAAGACCGTGGTGCCGGTCATGGTGCACCGCTTGCCGGTGGGCGCGATGCCCATGAAGTCGCCCTTGTGCATGCCGGTCCACGTCCACAGCGTGACCACGTCGTCGCCCTCCGACACCTGCTTGTCGAGGTCGAAGCGGAAGTCGAAGGCGTCGCGCCAGCCGGTCACGTCACTGCGGATGACATCGGTCCCGACCGCCGTGTCCTCCTCCTTGAGGACGTCGTGGTCCCGGTAGTCGGCCGCGAACAGTTCGTCGACGATGTCCAAGTTGCCCCCGGCGGCGACCTCGTGGAAGAAACGGCCGGCGGTCGCCGCGTTCAGCTGCTCGTCACGGACGACGTCGAGGTCCGTGAACGAGGGCATCCCGTCGCAGAGCGCCACCATCTCCTGGAAGATCCGGTCGGTCTCCGGCAGGTGGGAGTTCTTCATCGCCTCTTCGTGCGACGGGAATTCGACGATCTCGACGTAGTGGTCCGCCTGCGAACGGTCCTTGCCGATGATGTTGTGCGTGGCGGTCCGCTTGCCCTTGGTCTGCTCGGCCCACCTGTCCATGAGCCGGTTCATGTCGTCGGACCGCTCGGTCTTGTAATCGATTATCTGTACGAATTTCATGGCACCTCCCGGGCTGGGACGGTATACGCCCATTCTAGTGAGATGCGCGATTTACCCGCTTTCCGCTTTCAGGCCGAGTGGTGCAGGGCCTCCGGGCGAACCGGGTCGGCGAAGGGCAGGCCCCGCGCGTAACGCTCCAGCTCGTCGAGGGACTGGTCGGCCATGCGGTGGAGTTCGCCGCCCAGCGAGCCAGCGACATGGGGGGTCAGCAGGACGTTCGGGAGGTCGTACAACGGTGAGTCCGGCGGTGGCGGTTCCGGGTCCGTCACGTCGAGTACGGCGTTCAGACGGCCGGAGACGAGCTCCGGGAGCAGCGCGCTCTCGTCGATGAGGGAGCCCCGGGCGGTGTTGATCAGGGTCGCGCCGACGGGCATCGCGGCCAGCTGGCGGGTGCCGATCATGTGGTGGGTCGCCGGAAGCTGCGGGGCGTGCACGGAGATGACGGAACTCCGTGCGCACAGGCCGTCCAGGGAGACCGGCTCGACACCGAGCGCGGCGGCTTCCCGCGGGGTGACGTACGGGTCGTACAGCAGGACGTCCAGGTCGAAGGGGCGCAGCAGTTCGATGACGCGGCGGCCGATGCGCGAGGCACCGATGACGCCCACGGTGCGGCGGTGGTTCCCGGCGCCGTGGAGCTCCGCGCCCCAGTCGTGGTCGGCGCGCAGGGCGCGGTAGCGGGCGGCGGAGCGCAGGACGCGTTTTCCGGCGAAGAGGATCGCGGCGAGCGTGTACTCGGCCACGGGCAGGGCGTTGGCCGCCGCCGCGGAGGTGACGGCGACGGAGCGGTCCCAGCAGGCCTGGGTGATGTGGTGCTTGACGGAGCCCGCCGCGTGGATGACGGCGCGCAGGTTCGGGGCGGCGTCGAGGACTTCGGCGGTGAGCGGCGTGGCGCCCCAGCAGGTGAACAGGACCTCGGCCTCGGCGAGGGCCGCCGCGACGTGCGGCGCGGGGGCGGCGAGGTCGTGCGCGACCAGGTGCGGGTCGGTGCGCGCCAGACCGGCCAGACGGATGCGGTGGCGGTCGGTGAACAGGCGTTCCGCGATGCCGGGGCCCATGGCGAGAAGCAGGGACGGCTGATTGTCAGTGGCGTGGTGCATGGTGGAACTCGGTCTCCTCTTGAGTCACTTGACGCTTCCGGCGGTGAGCCCGGCCTTCCAGTGCCGCTGAAGGGAGACGAAGGCGACGACCAGGGGGACGACGGCGAGGAGGGAGCCGGTGACGACGAGGGGGTAGAACTCCGGCTCGCCGTGGGCGTTGCTGTTCCACGCGTACAGGCCGAGGCTCAGCGGAAAGAGTTTCTGGTCCGAGAGCATCACCAGGGGGAGGAAGAAATTGTTCCAGATGGCGGTGAACTGGAAGAGGAAGACGGTCACGAAGCCCGGCATGATCATGCGCAGACCGATGGACCAGAAGGCGCGCAGCTCACCCGCTCCGTCGATACGGGCGGCTTCGAGGGCCTCGTCGGGGATGTAGCCGGCGCTGAAGACCCGGGCGAGGTAGACGCCGAAGGGGTGGACCAGTACGGGGACGAGCACGGCCCAGTAGGTGTTGACGATGCCCACCTCGCTGGCGAGCAGGTACATGGGCAGGGCGAGCGCGGTGGTCGGGACCAGTACGCCCAGCAGGACGACGCCGAACAGCTTCTCCTTGCCCCCGAACCGGTACTTGTCGAAGGCGTAGCCCGCGGCGACGCTGATCAGCGAGCTGACCACGGCGCCGCCGCCCGCGTACAACAGGCTGTTGAGGTACCAGCGGAAGTAGACGCCGTCGCCGTACGCGGCCAGGGCGGAGAGGTTCGCGCCGAGGCCGAAGTCCTCGAAGGAGAAGGCGTCTCCGGCGAGCAGGCCGCCGGTGTCCTTGGTGGCGGCGGTGACCAGCCAGGCGAGGGGGAGAAGCATGTAGACCGTGGCGAGGACGAGCGCGCCGTTGACGGCGGACTTCGACAGCCAGCGGCTGGTGGTGGTGTTCGCGGCGCTGTGCGGGGGGTTCATGCCTTCTTCCCCTTCCGGCCGGTGAAGCGGGTGACGGCGAAGGAGAGCAGCGCGGCGGTGAGCGCGAGGAGTACGGAGGCGGCGGCCGCGAGTCCGTAGTCACCCCGGTCGAAGGCCGCGGTGTACGCGTACATGTTCGGCGTCCAGGTGGAGGTGACGGATGATCCGGTGCCCTTGCTGACGATCAGCGGCTCGGTGAACAGCTGGAGCGAGCCGATGACCGTGAACAGCGCGACCATGACGACCGAGGCGCGGATCAGCGGGACCTTGATGCTGAACGCGACGCGCCAGGAGCCGGCCCCGTCCACCGTGGCCGCTTCCAGTACGGAGCGGTCGACGGCCTGGAGGGCGGCGTAGAAGATCACCATGTTGTAGCCGAGCCATTCCCACAGCGCGATGTTGATGACGGAGGGGAGGGCGCCTTCGGGTGCGAAGAAGTCGAAGCCGACGCCGCCGGCCTCCATCGCGTCGACGACCGGGCTGAGCTGGGGCGTGTAGAGGTAGACCCAGATCAGCGCGGCGATGATGCCGGGGACGGCGTGCGGCAGGAAGAGCGCGAGCTGGAAGAAGCGGCGGGCGCGGGCGAGCGTCGAGTCGAGGAGCAGGGCGAGTGCGAGGGCCCCGCCGATCATCAGCGGGATGTAGAGGACGCAGTACCCGAGGAGCACGGCGAAGCCCTCGCGGAAGGCCGGATCACCCAGCGCCGCGGTGTAGTTGCCGAGGCCGCTGAAGACGGTCTCGGTGCCGCCGAAGCCCAGTCCGGACTGCTTCTCGGTGAACAGGCTCAGCCAGACCGCGTACCCGATCGGTACCACCGTCACCAGGGTGAAGAGGACGAAGAAGGGGGTCAGCAGTACGCCGGCGGCGGCGTTGGTCCGGGTGCGGGCCTTCACGGTCGTCTCAGCCCTCCACCTTCAGGCCGCGCTTCTTCAGCTCGGAGACGGTCGCGTCGTGGCCGGCCTCGACCGCGTCGGCGATCGTCGCGCCGCCGCCGGCGACCTTGCCGAACCCGTCCTTGATGACGGTGTTGGTGGTGCCGGCGCTGGGACCCCACGCCCAGTCGGGGGTGATGGAGTCACCGGCGTCCTCGAAGACCTGGTAGATGTCCTGGCCGCCGTAGAACTTCGCGTCGAAGGCGGCCTTGGCGGCCGGGCGCAGCCCGACGGCGGCGGGGAAGGCGCTCGACGTACCGGAGGCGATCCGGGCCTCGATGCCCTCCTCGGTGGTCGTCATCCACCGCGCGAACTCGACGGCGGCCTCCGTCTTCTCGCTGTCCTTGGTCACCGCGAAGGTGGAGCCGCCCAGCATGCCGCTGGCCGGCCTGCCGTCCCAGGACGGCATCGGGGCGACGGCCCACTTGCCGCTCTGCTCGGGCAGGGTGCCCGCCAGGACGCCCGCTCCCCAGGAGGCGCCGAGGTAGCCGATGGTGGAGCCGCTCTTGAGGGAGTTGGTCCACTCCGGGCTGAAGGAGGCGTTGTTGCGGACCAGGTCGTCGTCGAGCAGTCCCTGCCAGTACGCCGAGAGCCTCTTGGTCGCGGCGTCGGTCGTGTCGACCTTCCAGGTGTCGCCCTCGGCCTTGAACCACTGGGCGCCGGCCTGCCAGGCCATCGCCTGGAAGGTGGTCGGGTCGTCGGGGAAGAAGGTGCCGATGCGCGCCTTCCGGTCGGCCTTCTTGACCTTCTCGGCGGCCTCGCGGAACTCGCCCCAGGTCTTCGGGACTTCGACGCCGTACTTCTGGAACAGGTCCTTGCGGTAGTAGAAGGCCTGCGGCGAGGCGTCGAAGGGAACGGCCCAGTTCTTGCCGCCGAGGGTGGTCAGCTCGACCGCCTGCGGCAGGAACTTCCTCTTCACATCGTCGGAGAGGTGGCCGCTGATGTCCTGGACCGAACCCTGGCTGACGAACTCCGGGAGCATCGGGTACTCGACGGAGACCAGGTCGGGGGCGTTGCCCGCCTTCACGGCGTTGGAGATCTTGGCGTAGCCGCCGGCGTTGCCGGAGGGGATCTCCTCGTACTTCACCCGGATGTTCTCGTGCGAGGCGTTGAAGGCGTCGACCACCTCCTTCGAGCCCTTCGCCCAGCCCCAGAAGGTGATCGAGACGGGCTTGCCGTCACGGCCGGGAGCGGCGGCCTTCTCGTCCTCGCCGCTGCCGCCGCAGGCCGTGAGAACGGCGAGGACGGTGGCGGCGCCGGCTATGACGCGGGACGTTCTGTTCCAACTGCGGCTCACGGCAGGGCTCCTGAACAGGCGGCGGGATGGGCGTTGGCCGTGATCCTTGGACCAGCGCTGACCGAAGTCAAGAGCGAAAGATTGATTGATCGAAAAAAGATCAGATCGATGAGGCTCCGCAGGACGCCCGTACGCGCAGCTGCGGAAGCAGCGCCAGATGCCGCCGCGGCTCCTCCCCGTCCGCGCCCCGCCCCCGCCCCGGCCGCCCCTGTCCCAGCCGCTCCACCAGCAGCCCGGCCGCCTGCCGCCCCACCTCGCGCTTGGGCGGCGCCACCGCCGTCAGCGGGGTGTCCGCCAGCGCCGCCACCTCGTCGTCGTACGCGATCAGCGCCAGGTCCTGCGGCACCCGCACGCTCAGCTCGGCCAGCCGCTGCACCACCTGGATCGCGTCCACGTCGTTGTGGATCAGCGCGGCCGTCGCCGCCCCCGAGGCCACCGCCTCCCGCAGGGCCCGTACCGCCGCCTCGAACCGGTCCGGATGCACCTCCGCCGGTACGGAATCGATCACGTCCCGCGGCGGGCGCAGCCCCAGCACCCCCAGCGCCTCGGCATACCCCGCACGCACCGCGAGAGCCGTCGGCGAGTCGTCGCGGGCCATCAGCAGCGGCGCCCTGTGCCCCAGCTCCCGCAGGTGGCGCAGCGCCAGCAGCACCCCGTGCCGGTGGTCCGAGCAGACCCGGTCGGTCCCGTCCAGCGGCGACCCCGCCGCCGGCTGCCGCTCCAGCAGCACGGCGGGCACGGGCAGCGAGGCGATCCAGTCGCCGTACGCCGCCGGGTCGCCCGGCCGCCGCCACCCCGGCGCGACCAGCAGGCCCTCGGCGCCCGCCGCCAGCAGGCCGTCGGTGCGCGCGCGGTCCTCCTCCGGGCGGTAGTCGGAGATCCGCAGGATCAGCCGGGCACCGGCCCGAGCCGCGGCCTCGTGCGCGCCCCGGATGACCTCGGCGAAGTAGTACGTCGCCGAGGGGGCCAGCATGCCGAGCACCAGTCCGCTGCCGCCGGTCCCGCCGCCGCCCCGCTCCTGCGGCCACGACACCGACCCGTGCACCCGGTCGAGCAGGCCGCGCCCGGCCAGCTCCTCCACGTCCCGGCGC
Source organism: Streptomyces enissocaesilis (assembly GCF_039533765.1). Lineage (NCBI taxonomy): Bacteria > Bacillati > Actinomycetota > Actinomycetes > Kitasatosporales > Streptomycetaceae > Streptomyces > Streptomyces enissocaesilis. The sequence goes on from NZ_BAAAUD010000029.1 coordinate 62,662, forward strand.
ACGGTGACGGGGGAGACCCCCAGCCGGTCCGCGAGATCCGACACGCGGGCCGAGCCCCGTTCCCGCACCAGGCCCAGCAGTCGGTCGTGACGTTCAGCAGCACTCTCGCGCACGGCGGCAGCCCCCTCGCAGTTGTGGCACAGACCAGAATGATCGAACGATAAGAGTTTCGATCATTCCACCGCAATCCATTGACGTTCGATCACTCAGGGTTCGGGATTCCGGCCACGCCGCAGCCCACCCGCCCACCCGGCCGCTCGTCCGCCCACCGGAGCCGTGCCGACCGGGAAGCGACGGCGGTCCGGCTCCTGCCGGCCGTACGTTCCTGCCCGCCGCCTTCCGGATCGCGGGCGGCCGCGACCCGGACGGACACCCCGCCCGCTGCACCGAAGGTCTCACCGCGGGCGCCGGACACCCTCTCGCGATGGGAAGTTGACCGCCGAATCCCCGGGCCCCGGCCGCTGCCGGCCGCCGCGCGCCAGGCCGTCGTCGGGCCCGCCACCGGGACGCCCGCGTGTGCGCCCGGCTCCGCCCGGTCCACGACCGCGCCGCCGAACCGGACCCGGCGCCCGTCGTCGCCCTCGCCGACGTCCGGGTCACCGGCCGCGCCATCCGGGTGACCCGGGAGGACGGATCACCTCTCCGGCCCTCCCCGCGCTACTGCGACCCGTAATACCGGGACCCGCAACACCGGGGCCCGTAAAACTGAGGCCCGTGAAGCCGGTGCCCGTACCGGCCGAGGCCCGTACTACCGAGGCCCGTACTTCCGGCCCGTCTTGGAGGAGACCCCTCCGAGCAGCCCGCGCGGCGCCAGCTTCACCGCGCCCATCAGCGCCTTGTACCGGGGATCCGGCACCGACACCGTCTTCCCGCGCGCCAGGTCCCCCATCGCCGCCGCCACCAGCTTGTCCGCGTCGAGCCACATCCAGCCCGGGATGTTGTCCGTCCCCATCCCGGCCCGCTCGTGGAACTCCGTACGCACGAACCCCGGGCACAGCGCCATCAGCCGCACCCCGCTGCCCGCCAGGTCCCGCGCCACGCCCTGCGTGAACTGCACGACCCACGCCTTGGAGGCGCCGTACGTCCCGCGCGGCACGAAGGCCGCGACCGACGCGACGTTGACGACACCGCCGCGCCCCCGCTCCCTCATCCCCGCCGTGGCCGCCGCCGTCAGCCGCAGAACCGCCTCGCAGTGCACCTTCAGCATGGTCAGCTCATCGGCCATGGACACCTCGAGGAAGCGCCCCTTGTTGCCGAACCCGGCGTTGTTGACCAGCAGGTCGACCACCTGTCTGCGGTCCGCCAGCCGCGCCTCGACCGACGCGATCCCGGCCTCCGTCGACAGGTCGGCGGTCAGCACCTCCGCCTCGATGCCGTGCAGGTCGTGCAGCTCTGTCGCCTGCTCCTGGAGCCGCTCGGTGTCGCGGGCCACCAGCACCAGGTTGTGCCCGTCCGTGGCGAGGCGCCGTGCGAAGGCGGCGCCGATGCCTGCTGTGGCCCCTGTAATCAGTGCAGTCGTCATACGCGGCACGTTAGTGCCCCGCGTGTACCGCCCGCCCGGCAGGCTTCCCACCGCGGAAACCCGACCGGCCCCAAAGTCACCTGTCGTTATTCCGTGACCACTCCAAGAGGCGCTTATGCTTCAAGGGTGATCGAAGCCCGTCATCTCCGTGTCCTGCGTGCCGTCGCCGCCACCGGCTCGTTCTCCGCCGCCGCGCGCGAACTCGGCTGCACACAGCCTGCCGTGAGCCAGCAGATGAAGGCCCTCGAACAGTCCGCGGGCACCCCGCTCCTCATCCGTACCGGCCGCGAGATGCGACTCACCCAGGCGGGTGAAGCCCTGGTCCGGCACGCCGCCGGCATCCTCGCCGGACTGACCGCCGCCGAGGAGGAGGTCGCCGCCATCGCGGGCCTGCGCGCCGGACGCGTACGCCTGGTGTCGTTCCCCAGCGGCAGCTCCACCCTGGTGCCCACCGCGCTGGCCGCCCTGCGCGCCGCCCACCCCGGCACCCGCGTCTCCCTGGTCGACGCGGAGCCCCCGCGCTCGGTCGAGATGCTGCGGGAGGGCGACTGCGACGTGGCGCTGGCGTTCCGTTACGGGCCCGGCGGCGCCACCGAGGACTGGAACGACCTGGTGGTACGCCCGCTGCTCACCGACCGGCTCGTCGGTCTGGTCCCCGAGGGGCACCGGCTCGCGGAGGCCGGCCGGGTCGGCATCGGCGAGCTGGCCGACGAACCCTGGATCGCGGGCTGTCCGCGCTGCCGCAGGCAGCTGGTCGAAGTGTGCGAGAGCGCGGGCTTCGCCCCCCGGATCGATTTCGCGACCGACGACTACCCGGCCGTGATCGGCCTCGTGGGGGCCGGCCTGGGGGTCGCCGTCCTGCCCGAGCTGGCGATGGAGTCGGTACGTCCGAAGGGCGCGCGCACCGTGGCGGTGGAGCCCCCGGTGCGGCGCGAGATCGTGGCACTCACGCTCCCGGACCTGGCCCAGGTGCCGGCGGTGGCGGCCACGCTCGACCAGCTGGCACTGGCTGCGGCCCGCTGAGCGGGGACGGCGCGGGACGGGAGCGAGAGCGGCGCAGGAGCGGCGTGGGGGCGTGTGGGGGCGAGAGCGGGGAGGGATGAGAGCAGGGGGAGAGGGCCGAGCAGAAACGTTTCCTCACGGGGTCGGCGTGGCCGTGGGCCCCGCCGAAGCCGAGATGAGACGGTTGCGCGCGCGGCCCATCAGCTCTTCGCGCTCGTCCTCGGTGAGCCCGCCCCACACGCCGTAGGGTTCGCGCACCGCAAGGGCGTGCGCCGCGCACTCCGCGCGCACCGGGCACCTCATGCAGACCTCCTTGGCCGAGTTCTCACGCGCACTCCGTGCGGCTCCCCGCTCCCCCTCCGGGTGGAAGAAGAGCGAGCTGTCCACCCCACGGCACGCTGCGAGCAGCTGCCAGTCCCACAGATCGGCGTTGGGTCCGGGAAGGCGGGAGAAATCTGCCATTGCTTGTCCCCTTGCATCGATGCATCGAGAGTGCTCTGGGCTTGAGGCGGCATCCACTGGTGTAAGCAGATGTAAATATGACTCATTGCGAATCTAGCCACAGACACCAGCAAAACGGAAGAAAAGCCGCTAAATGGGGCATAGCTTTACCTAGAAGTCATGGCAACCCCTGTCGCGCCCCTGCGCAACCGCACACTTACGTAGAGTGCCGATGGCACCCGCCCAACCCGTAACTCTTTCGAGTGACCGTCGTTGTGAGTGTGAAGCGGTTGAAGGAACAAGCGATCGGGCAACTGTCCGGGAGCGTCAATCGCACAGGTGACGAAATATGTACCAGCCTGGAGGCTCAAGGTGACGCGCAGCAGCTGTGAGAGCCGCGGAGGACAGTCATGACATCCGTCCTCGTCTGCGACGACTCCCCGCTTGCCCGAGAGGCGCTCCGCCGCGCGGTCGCGACCGTGCCCGGCGTCGAGCGCGTGACGACAGCGGCCAACGGCGAGGAAGTCCTCCGCCGCTGGGGCGCCGACCGCTCGGACCTGATTCTGATGGACGTGCGCATGCCCGGTCTGGGCGGCGTCGAGACCGTGCGCCGGCTGCTCTCCGCGGACCCGGGCGCCCGGATCATCATGCTCACGGTCGCCGAGGACCTCGACGGGGTCGCGCTCGCGGTCGCCGCCGGCGCCCGCGGCTACCTGCACAAGGACGCCTCGCGCGCCGAACTGCGGGCGACCGTGACCCAGGCCCTCGCCGACCCGACCTGGCGGCTCGCCCCGCGCCGGCTCAGGTCGGCCGAGATGGGCGCGGCCCCGACGCTCACGGCACGTGAGATCCAGGTGCTCGAAGGCATGAGCCACGGACGCTCCAACGCCGAGATCGGCCGTGAACTCTTCCTCTCGGAGGACACGGTCAAGACGCACGCCCGGCGGCTCTTCAAGAAACTCGGCGCCTCGGACCGGGCGCACGCGGTCGCGCTCGGATTCCGCTGGGGCCTGGTCCGATAGGACCCGGCCGGTGCGCTCCCGCGCGGCTGCCGCGTTCCCCGTCCGCCCCCCGGCGGACGGGGAGACGGACGCCCGTGCCCCTTTCCGCCGCCGATGCCGCATCCTTGGGGAGTGGAAGAGTTCCTCAGGGACGATTCGGTCGAGCGGGAGGGGAGGGGCAGGACATGAGTTCCGGCGTACCCGCTCATAACGCTTCAGTGCACAACTACGGACGTGGTGCCGCGAACGACCCGGCGCCAAGGCACCATGGACCGATGCGCGACGACGAGACGACGGTGATCGGTGCCCTCGTCCGGCGTGCGGTCGAGGGCGACGAGCAGGCCACGCACGACCTTCTGGCCCGGGTCCACCCGCTGGCCCTGCGGTACTGCCGCACCCGGCTGAGCCGGCTGCCCGGTGACGCCCGTCACTTCGTGGAGGACCTGGCGCAGGAGGTGTGCGTCGCCGTCCTGATGGCGCTGCCGCGCTACAAGGACACCGGCAGGCCCTTCGAGGCGTTCGTCTTCGCCATCGCCGCCCACAAGGTCGCCGACCTCCAGCGGGCCGCCATGCGCCACCCCGGGTCGACCGCCGTGCCCTCCGACGAGATGCCGGAACGGCCCGACGACTCCCTCGGCCCCGAGGAGCGCGCGCTGCTCAGCAGCGACGCCGAGTGGGCCAAGAAACTCCTGGCGAACCTTCCGCAGGCGCAGCGCGAACTGCTGGTCCTGCGGGTCGCGGTGGGTCTGACCGCCGAGGAGACCGGGCAGATGCTGGGGATGTCGCCCGGCGCCGTCCGGGTCGCGCAGCACCGGGCGCTCAGCCGGCTGCGGGCCCTCGCCGGGCAGTAGTCCGGACGGCTCTTCGCGCCCGCCTGCCGTGTGAATGTACGAATTCCGTGGGTGATCTTGCTCGTGGAATGAGACACCCCACGATCCCGTTAGCATGGACATCCGCGCCGAGCAAGACCATTTGGGAAGGTGTCAGGCATGACTGCCAACGTCGATGGAGTGCCCGAGAAGTTCGCGATGCTCGGGCTGACCTACGACGACGTGCTGCTGCTGCCCGGCGCGTCGGACATGGCCCCCGACCAGATCGACACCTCCTCGTACATCTCGAAGAACGTGCGGGTGAACGTCCCGCTGCTGTCCGCCGCCATGGACAAGGTCACCGAGTCGCGCATGGCCATCGCCATGGCCCGTCAGGGCGGCGTCGGTGTCCTGCACCGCAACCTCTCGATCGCCGACCAGGCCAACCAGGTCGACCTCGTCAAGCGCTCCGAGTCCGGCATGGTGACCGATCCGATCACCGTGCGCCCGGACACCACGCTCGGCGAGGCCGACGAGCTGTGCGCCAAGTTCCGCATCAGCGGCGTGCCGGTGACCGACCAGGCGGGCAAGCTGCTCGGCATCGTCACCAACCGCGACATGGCCTTCGAGACCGACCGCGCGCGCCAGGTCCGCGAGATCATGACGCCGATGCCGCTCGTCACGGGCAAGGTCGGCATCTCCCGCCTCGACGCGGTCCAGCTGCTGCGCCGCCACAAGATCGAGAAGCTTCCGCTGGTCGACGACGCGGGCATCCTCAAGGGCCTCATCACGGTCAAGGACTTCGTCAAGGCCGAGAAGTACCCGAACGCCGCCAAGGACGCCGAGGGCCGGCTGCTCGTCGGCGCGGCCGTGGGTGTCGCCGGTGACGCGTACGAGCGCGCCCAGGCACTGATCGAGGCGGGCGTCGACTTCATCGTCGTCGACACCGCGCACGGCCACTCCCGCCTGGTCGGCGACATGGTCGCCAAGATCAAGTCGAACGCCGCGGTCGACGTCATCGGCGGCAACGTCGCCACCCGCGACGGCGCCCAGGCGCTCATCGACGCCGGCTGCGACGGCATCAAGGTCGGCGTCGGCCCCGGCTCCATCTGCACGACCCGCGTGGTCGCCGGCATCGGCGTGCCGCAGGTCACCGCGATCTACGAGGCCTCGCTCGCCGCGAAGGCGGCCGGTGTGCCGGTGATCGGCGACGGCGGCCTCCAGTACTCCGGCGACATCGCCAAGGCGATCGTCGCGGGCGCCGACACGGTGATGCTCGGCTCGCTGCTCGCGGGCTGCGAGGAGTCGCCGGGCGAGCTGATGTTCATCAACGGCAAGCAGTTCAAGTCGTACCGCGGCATGGGCTCGCTGGGTGCGATGCAGTCCCGCGGCCAGGCCAAGTCGTACTCCAAGGACCGGTACTTCCAGGAGGGCGTCGGCGCCGACGACAAGCTCGTGCCCGAGGGCATCGAGGGCCAGGTGCCCTACCGGGGCCCGCTGTCCGCCGTCGTGCACCAGCTCGCGGGCGGTCTGCGCCAGTCGATGTTCTACGTCGGCGGCCGCACGATCCCGGAGCTCCAGCAGAACGGCCGGTTCGTCCGGATCACCTCGGCGGGCCTCAAGGAGAGCCACCCGCACGACATCCAGATGACGGTCGAGGCGCCGAACTACAGCAGGAAGTAAGCTCGCACCCACACGCGAGGGGCGGCCCCGGAGATTCCCGGGGCCGCCCCTCGCGTGTGTGTCGGGGATACTGGAACGGCATACCGAGAGGGAAAGGCCACACACGTGACTGAGATCGAGATCGGGCGCGGCAAGCGCGGCCGCAGGGCGTACGCGTTCGACGACATCGCCATCGTGCCGAGCCGGCGCACCCGGGACCCGAAGGAGGTCTCGATCGCCTGGCAGATCGACGCCTACCGCTTCGAGCTGCCCTTCCTGGCCGCTCCGATGGACTCGGTCGTCTCGCCCAAGACCGCCATCCGCATCGGTGAGCTGGGCGGTCTGGGCGTACTGAACCTCGAAGGTCTGTGGACGCGGTACGAGGATCCGGAGCCGCTCCTCCAGGAGATCGCGGAGCTCGACGGCGAGACCGCGACCCGTCGCCTCCAGGAGATCTACGCCGCTCCCATCCAGGCGGACCTGATCGGGCAGCGCATCAAGGAGGTGCGCGACTCGGGTGTGGTCACCGCCGCCGCGCTGTCTCCGCAGCGTACGGCCGAGTTCTCCAAGGCCGTCGTGGACGCCGGTGTCGACATCTTCGTGATCCGCGGGACCACGGTCTCCGCCGAGCACGTGTCGGGCGCCGCCGAGCCGCTGAACCTCAAGCAGTTCATCTACGAGCTCGACGTCCCGGTCATCGTGGGCGGCTGCGCGACGTACACCGCCGCGCTGCACCTGATGCGTACGGGCGCGGCCGGTGTCCTCGTCGGCTTCGGCGGCGGCGCCGCGCACACCACGCGCAACGTGCTGGGCATCCAGGTCCCGATGGCCACCGCCGTCGCCGACGTGGCCGCGGCCCGCCGCGACTACATGGACGAGTCCGGCGGCCGGTACGTGCACGTCATCGCCGACGGCGGCGTGGGCTGGTCCGGCGACCTCCCGAAGGCCATCGCCTGCGGCGCGGACGCCGTGATGATGGGCTCGCCGCTGGCCCGCGCGACGGACGCGCCGGGGCGCGGCCACCACTGGGGCATGGAGGCCGTCCACGAGGACGTGCCGCGCGGAAAGCGCATGGACCTGGGCGCGGTCGGCACGACCGAGGAGATCCTCCTCGGCCCGTCGCACACCCCGGACGGCTCGATGAACCTCTTCGGCGCGCTGCGCCGCTCGATGGCGACGACGGGCTACAGCGAGCTCAAGGAGTTCCAGCGCGTCGAGGTGACGGTCTCCCCGGCCGAGCACAAGCGCTGACCCCTTCGCGTACGGATCCGACACCTCGCCCCGCCGGGCTTCCGGGCGGGGCGAAGTGCTGGGCGGCCCCCCGATCCTTCCCGCAGAGCGTGTGTTCTGGTCTTCGCGCGGCCGATCGGGCCGTTCGAAGACCGGCCTGGGCCGCGTCGGCACCGATCCGGCCGCGGTCGTACGGTCCACCGGTACCGGTACCGGTGGACCGTACGACCGCGGACTTCAACGGGGACGGCCACCCCGACCTCGCGACCAGCGCGGAATCCGCCACCGTCGCCGGTCTGAAGAAGGCCGGCGGCGTCTCCGTCGGGTGCGGGCCGGCCACCGGCCCGCAATGCGATACGTCCTGCGGCCGACCGGTCCTCCGCGGCTTTCCAGGACCGCCGTCTTCCCGGCGTCAGAGGCGGTGGCTCGCGCCCGTCGGGGTCGCGCCCCGGGTGTCGAGCAGGAGCTGGGCCTTCACCGCGAGGGCCTGGAGGTCGTACGTGCGGTGGTTCTGCAGGAGCACGGTCAGGTCGGCGTTGGCGGCGGCCTCGTAGAGGGAGTCGGCGCGGGGGACCGGGACGTCGCGGACGCGCCAGTGGGGGACGTGCGGGTCGTGGTAGCCGACCTGGGCGCCCAGGTCCATCAGGCGGGTGGCGATCTCCTGGGCCGGGGCGCCCTGCTGGTCGGCCAGGTCCGGCTTGTAGGTGACGCCGAGGAGCAGGACGCGGGCGCCGCGGGCGGACTTGCCGTGCTCGTTGAGGAGCGTGGCGCAGCGCTGGATGACGTACTGCGGCATCCGGCCGTTGATCTCCTGCGCGAGGCCGACCATGCGCAGCGGGTGGCCGGGGGTGGTGCTGCTGTGCGGGATGTAGTTCGGGTCGACGGGGACGCCGTGGCCGCCGACGCCGGGGCCCGGGCGGAACGACTGGAAGCCGAAGGGCTTGGTCTCGGCGCAGCGGATGACGTCCCAGAGGTCGACGCCGAGGTCGTGGCAGAGCACGGCCATCTCGTTGACCAGCGCGATGTTCACGTGCCGGTAGTTGGTTTCGAGTACGCCGACGGTCTCGGCCTCGCGCGGGCCCCGTGCCCGGACCACCTTGTCGGTCAGGCGCCCGTAGAAGGCGGCGGCCGATTCGGTGCAGGCGGGGGTGAGGCCGCCGATGACCTGCGGGGTGCCGGCGTAGGTGTGGAGCCGGTTGCCGGGATCCACCCGACTGGGGGAGTACGCGAGGTGGAAGTCGCGGCCCGCCCGCAGCCCGGAGCCCTCTTCCAGGATGGGACGGAGGAATTCTTCCGTGGTACCGGGGTAGGCGGCGGATTCGAGCAGCACGGTGGTGTGCGGGCGCAGCTGTGCCGCCAGGACCCTGGCGGCTTCGCCGACGGCGCTGAGGTCGAGCGTACGGTCGGCGCCGAGCGGGGTGGGGGCGCAGATGACCGCGGTACGGACCCGGCCGAGCTCGGCCGGCGCCCTGACGGTACGGAAGCCCCCGGCCAGCATGCGGCGCAGGTCGGCGGCGGTGAGGGAGCCGTCGCCCGGGGTGCGTCCCGCGGCGAGGTCCGCGAGGAGGTGCGGGTCGGTGTCGTAGCCGAGGGTGTCGATGCCGGAGGCGACCGCGGCCTGGGCCAGGGGCAGGCCGAGGTGGCCGAGTCCGATGACGGCGAGATCTGCGGGCATGGCGGTGGGCCGTCCTTCCCAATAGCCGGAGGGGAGGCAACGCGCAAACCCTGTGGACAGTTCGGGCGAGCGCAATGTCAGACTAAGCGTAAATATGACCGTTATGCGGCATTGTGTGCGGCCGGGGCGCGGGAGTGTTGTCCACAGGCGGTGGCTGAATGCGGGCCCTGCGGACAGAATCGAAAGGGCGGGGATGTGTTCCCGACCACCCGACGACTGCGGGAGGCAGCAGTGAGGACAGCGACACTGGGGCCCGCCGAGCGCGCCGAGGCGCTCGCGGCGATGGCCGAGCGTGAACTGGACGTGCTGGTCGTGGGCGCCGGAGTGGTCGGTGCGGGGACGGCCCTCGACGCCGTCACGCGCGGGCTGGCGACCGGCCTGGTCGAGGCGCGGGACTGGGCCTCGGGCACGTCGAGCCGGTCGAGCAAGCTGATCCACGGCGGGCTGCGCTATCTCGAGATGCTCGACTTCGCCCTCGTACGGGAGGCGCTGAAGGAGCGCGGACTGCTCCTCGGACGGCTGGCACCGCATCTGGTGAAGCCGGTGCCGTTCCTCTACCCGCTCCAGCACAAGGGGTGGGAGCGGTGGTACGCCGGATCGGGTGTGGCGCTGTACGACGCGATGTCGGTGTCGTCCGGGCACGGGCGCGGACTGCCGATGCACCGTCACCTGACCCGTAAGCGCGCGCTGCGGGTCGCTCCCGCGCTGAAGAAGGAGGCGCTGGTCGGCGCGTTGCAGTACTACGACGCCCAGATGGACGACGCGCGGTATGTGGCGACGCTGGTGCGCACGGCGTCGCAGTACGGCGCACAGGTCGCCAACCGGGCCCGGGTGACCGGCTTCCTGCGCGAGGGCGAGCGGGTCGTCGGGGCGCGGGTGCAGGATGTCGAGGGCGGCGGGGAGTACGAGGTCCGGGCCAGGCAGGTCGTCAACGCGACCGGTGTGTGGACGGACGACACCCAGGCGCTGATCGGCGAGCGCGGGCAGTTCCACGTCCGGGCGTCCAAGGGCATCCACCTGGTGGTCCCGAAGGACCGGATCCACTCGTCGACCGGACTGATCCTGCGGACCGAGAAGTCGGTGCTGTTCGTCATTCCGTGGGGACGCCACTGGATCGTGGGGACGACCGACACGGACTGGAGCCTGGACAAGGCGCATCCGGCGGCGTCCAGCGCGGACATCGACTACCTGCTGGAGCACGTGAACACGGTGCTGGCGGTGCCGCTGACCCGTGACGACGTCCAGGGCGTGTACGCCGGCCTGCGGCCACTGCTGGCCGGGGAGTCGGACGCCACCAGCAAGCTCTCGCGCGAGCACACGGTGGCGCATCCGGTGCCGGGGCTCGTCGTGGTCGCGGGCGGCAAGTACACGACGTACCGGGTGATGGCGAAGGACGCCGTGGACGAGGCGGTGCACGCCCTCGACCAGCGGGTCGCCGCGTGCGTGACGGAGGACGTGCCGCTCGTCGGGGCCGAGGGGTACCGGGCGCTGTGGAACGCGCGGGCGCGGATCGCGGCGCGCGCGGGGCTCCATGTGGTGCGCGTGGAGCACCTGTTGAACCGGTACGGCTCGCTCACCGAGGAACTGCTGGACCTGATCGCCCGCGATCCGTCGCTGGCCGAACCGCTGAGCGCGGCGGACGACTACCTGCGGGCGGAGGTGGTCTACGCCGCCTCGCACGAGGGCGCGCGCCACCTCGACGACGTACTGACCCGGCGCACGCGCATCTCCATCGAGACCTTCGACCGGGGAACGCGCAGCGCGCGCGAGTGCGCGGAGCTGATGGCGCCGGTGCTCGGGTGGGACGAGGGACAGATCGAGAAGGAGGTCGCGCACTACCAGAAGCGGGTCGAGGCGGAGCGGGAGTCGCAGCGCCAGCCGGACGACCTGACGGCGGACGCGGCGCGGCTGGGAGCGCCGGACATCGTGCCGTTGCAGTGATCCGGCCACGGGCGGGGAACCGGGTTCTGGTGCCAGGAGATTCTGTGGAGCCGCCCTGGCACTGCTGTGAACTGGAAGGGGTCCCTTTTGTCGGTGCCGTGGAAAGGAGCCGGCGACCCGGGACCACGATCGGTCGCGCGGTGAGGGACAATGATTGCTCTGCCAGGGCGGGTTACTGCATCACCCTGGAACGCAGCCATCGCGGGCGAAGATCAGGGATCGCAGAGGGGACGCATGTCGGAGGCGGAGCAGTCCAAGGACACCAAGGGGCGTCTTCTCGCCGGGCGGTACCGGCTGGGAAAGGTGCTCGGCCGGGGCGGCATGGGCACGGTCTGGCGCGCCGTCGACGAGACGCTGGGCCGCACCGTCGCCGTGAAGGAACTGCGCTTCCCCACGAGCATCGACGACGAGGAGAAGCGCCGGCTCATCACGCGCACGCTGCGTGAGGCGAAGGCGATCGCCCGGATCCGCAACAGCGGCGCCGTGACCGTCTACGACGTGGTCGACGAGGACGACCGGCCGTGGATCGTCATGGAGCTGATCGAGGGCAAGTCGCTCGCCGAAGCCGTGCGCGAGGACGGGGTGCTGACGCCGCGTCGCGCCGCCGAGGTGGGTCTCGCCGTCCTCGACGTCCTGCGCGCCGCGCACCGCGAGGGCATCCTGCACCGCGACGTGAAGCCGTCCAACGTGCTGATCGCCGAGGACGGCCGGGTCGTGCTGACCGACTTCGGCATCGCGCAGGTCGAGGGCGACCCGTCGATCACCTCGACCGGCATGCTGGTGGGCGCCCCCTCGTACATCTCGCCGGAGCGGGCCCGTGGCCACAAGCCGGGCCCGGCCGCCGACCTGTGGTCGCTGGGCGGCCTGCTGTACGCGTCGGTGGAGGGCACCCCGCCGTACGACAAGGGGTCCGCGATCGCGACCCTCACGGCCGTGATGACCGAACCGCTCGACCCGCCCAAGAACGCGGGACCGCTGGAAGAGGTGATCTACGGCCTGCTGGCCAAGGACCCCGGGCAGCGGCTCGACGAGGCGGGCGCGCGGGCGCTCCTCAACGACGTGGTCAGCCTGCCCGGCAAACCGGCCGCGCCCGAGCCGTCGCCCGAGGCGACGCGGGTGGTGGCACTGCCGCCCGTGCCCGAGGACGTGCTCAACGCGGTACGGCCGCCCGGGAACGACGCGGCGACGGACGCCGGCGAGCGGGTCCGGGGCGCGCTGAAGTCCGTACGCAACGCGGCGGCGGCCCAGTCCGCCAAGCAGAAGCAGACCGGGCAGAACCGCACCCGGGAGGCGCAGCAGTCGCAGTCCGCGCCGGGCCCGAGGCCGCCGGAGCGGGCCTCGCTGACCGACGTCGTACCGCGACGCACCCTGGTGCTCGTGGCGGTGGTCGCGGCGCTCGCCGTGATCGGTACCGTGCTCGTCGTCGCGCTGAGCAATGGCCCCGACGACACCACGCAGGGCAAGTCCAAGGACGGGACGTCCGCTTCGAGCGGCGCCACGGCCGGCGGCGATGGCAAGGGCGACGAAAGCACGGGCACGGGCACGGAAACGGACGGCGGGAAGGGCGAGGAGCAGGGCCAGTCCCCGGGTGCCGGCCAGAGCCGGTCCGAGGACCCCGGCAAGGACGGGGGCAAGGGCGACGGCAGCCAGGATCCGGGCGAGTCCGAAACGGACGGTCCGTCGAAGGGCGGCGGGCTGCCCGACGGGTACGTGAAGGTCGGCGACGACCGGTTCCACTTCACCATGGCGATGCCCAAGGGGTTCCAGCGCAACGGCATAGCGGGCACGAACTCCGGCGGCATATACAACAAGGACGGCGGGTACCCGCGCGTCCAGGTCGACTTCACCGGCAGCCCCGGGGGCGACGCGCGCGCGGCCTGGACCGCGGCCCGGGCCGGGGTCGCCGCGACCAGCAACAACTACAAGCACCTCGGAATACGGCCCGTCGACTACAACGGATATCCCACCACCGCGGACTGGGAGTTCGAGCGCGACGTGCGGGGCATGCGGGTGCACGTCCTGAACCGGGGCTTCAAGGTGGACGCGAAGCGCGGCTACTCGATCATGATCAGCTGCAAGGCGAGCGAGTGGAACGGCGACGAGTGCCGGACGCTGCGCGAGACCGCGTTCGACACCTTCGCGCCGAAGGGCTGACGGACAGAACCGCCGGGTTGCCCGGACCCGGCGGCGCGGTCGGTCCCAGCCACGTATCGTGAGAGCTCGTGGGCTGACCGTACGCGACCGGAACGGACGACTTGACGCGGTCAGACTGGGCCGGGGGAACAGCGCGCTCTGGGGAGGCGGCGTGGACGACTACGCGGGACGGGTACTTGCCGACCGCTACCGCCTTCCGCTGCCGCCTTCCGAGGCCTACGAACTGGTCGAGACCAGGGCCTTCGACACCTACAGCGGCCAGGAAGTCCTGGTCCGCCAGGTGCCGTTGCCCGAGGTCGTGGACGCGGAGTTCCTGGACGGCGAGGGCAGTGGCGACGCGGCGGCCCGGCGGCATGCCGCCGGGCGCACGACGCGGCGGCCCGCCGACCCCGCCGTGCGGCGGGCCGTCGAGGCGGCGCAGGCCGCCGCGCAGATTCCCGACCACCCCAGACTCGACCAGGTCTTCGACGTCTTCGCCGAGGGCGGCTCGCTCTGGATCGTGAGCGAACTGGTGGCGGCGCGGCCGCTGGCGGCACTGCTCGCCGAGAAACCCCTGAACCCCTACCGGGCGGCGGAGATCGCCTCCGACGTGCTCACCGCGCTGCGGGTGCTGCACGCGCACGGCTGGACCCACCGGAACATCACCGTCCGCACGGTGCTCGTCTGCGACGACGGCCGCATCGTCCTGACCGGGCTCGCGGCCGGCGCGGCGGAGGAGGCGCTCTGCGGGTACGCCCCCGTGCCGGAGCCGGTGGTGGAGGCGGAGGAGAGCGACGGTGGCTGGGGCGACGCCGGACCGCCGGGGCACGGGACGGCCGGAGGCAGCCGTGGGGCGGAGTCCACGCCGCACGACCCCGGCGCAGCTCCTGGCTCCGGGCACGGCCCCGGCGCGCGCGCCGCGTTGCCGGCCGGAGGAGGGAACGCCGCCGCCGAGGTCCGTGCCGCTCGCGCCGGGGCGATAGCGGCGTACCGCGCGGGAGCCCGTGCGGCGGCCCGGGCCGGCGAGGAGCAGCGCCCGGGCGGCGGCGCGGGCCCGCTCCCGGCGCAGCGCGCGATGCCGCGCCCGGCCGGGGGACCGCGCGCGATCAGCCCGTACGTCGACCCCGGCCCCGGCCCCGGCCCCGATCCGACGACGTATCCCCATCCCACGCACTCCGACCCCGCATCCGGACCCGCGCCCACCGAGCGCCCGGAGCCGGCCGGCGCCCGGCACGGTGCGGCCTCCCGTCCCGGAGCAGGCGACGCCATGCGCGCCGACGGCCTGCGCCACAGCCCGGCGCAGGGACAGGGACAGGGCCAGGGCCTGGGGCAGCGCCAGGAGCAGAGCCGGGTCCAGGAAGAGGCCCGCGGCTGGGACGAGTTCGTGGCGGGCGGGCGGACCCCCGCGCACCGCGGGCCCGCCACTCCGCTCGCCGCCGAGCGTGCCCGGCAGGCACGGATCGCCGTCGTCGGCGCCGTCACCGAGCGCTGGGCCCCCGAACAGGCCGGGTCCGTCCACGAGAACTGGCAGCTCGCCCCGCCCATCGGCCCCTCCACCGACCTCTGGGCCCTGGGCGCGCTGCTCTTCCGTACCGTGCAGGGCCACGCCCCGTACCCGGAGGAGAGCGCCATCGAGCTGGTGCAGCTCGTCTGCGCCGAGCCGCCCGCCTTCGCCGAGGAGTGCGGCCCTTTGCGGCCCGTCGTCGAATCGCTGCTGCGCCAGGACCCCACCGAGCGGCCCGACTTCGAGGAGGTGCGCGGCTGGCTCCGCTCGCTCGTCCGGTCCGCCCCCGAGCCGGATGCCGGTGCGGACGTCGTGCCGCTGCCGTCCGCCGACGCCACACGGCTCCCGATCGTGCGCCGCCGCGGTGAGCTCGTACGCAGGCGCCGTGCCGGGGCGGCCGACGCGCCCGGGCGCCACCGGCACAAGAAGACCAGGGCCGGGGGCAAGGGGGAGCCGAGAGCGCCGCGGCCTCCCCGGGAGCGGGAGTGGGAGCGGGAGCCGCGCATCAAGGAGCCGCGGATCCAGAAGAAGCAGCGCGGCGGCCCCCGGTCGCTCGGGCGTACGCTCCTGCTCCTGATCCTCCTCGGCCTGGCCGCCGCGCTCGTCTACGCCATGGTCTTCATGCCGAGCGCCGGTGAGCAGGGCCGGAGCCAGGGCACCCCCGAGAACGCGGGCGACAGCAGGAGCACCGGCGCGCCCGCGCCGCCTGCGGAGAAGGCTCCGGAGAAGGCACCGGGGGAGACCCCCCGGAAAACCCCGGAGTCGTCCGGCGCCCAGCAGCCGCAGACCTCCGCCCCGGCCGCCGATGTCGCCGAGGGGTACGGGATCCGCAAGGATCCCGAGGGTTTCCAGACAGCCGTCGGCAAGGACTGGGAGCGGCGGCCGATCAACGACGCCGGACAGGTCCGTTACCGCGGCGGCGAGTTCGAGCTGGTGATCGTTCCCGGCCGGGACTCCGTCACGGAGCAGGGCGGCGACCCGATGGACTACCAGCTGAGGAAGGAACGGGAGCTCCAGCCCGTCAGGGACTCCTCCTGGTCCACGCAGAACGGGCTGCGCCGCATCGACGTGGGCGGGCGGGCCATGGCGGAGGGCCAGTTCACCTGGCAGGACAGCAGCGGGCGCGATGTGTACGTCCGCAACCTCGCGATGATCGTCGGCGACCGGTACCACGTGGTCCAGGTGATCGGCCCCGAGGCGCAGCGCGACGAGATCACCGAGATCTACGAGCAGGCCACGGAGACCTACCGGGTGACGGGTTGACCGGCCCGCCCGGAGGCCGCGCCACGCGCCCGGAGACCGATCACATTGGGACACGTGAGAGTGACGAGGTTCCATGGCCGTCTTCCGCTCCGTAATCTGGCAGCCGTAGACGCGGGGCAGGGAACGTGGACCACTCACACCGCATGACCGGCGAGGCCGTGGGCGGCAGCCGGCTGATCGCCGGGCGCTACCGCATCGGTGACCGGCTGGGCAGCGGCGGCATGGGCACCGTCTGGCAGGCGACCGACGAACTGCTCGACCGGCAGGTCGCCGTCAAGGAACTCCACTTCGGCGGCGACGAACCCGGCTCGACCGCCGCCGACGCGCAGATGCGGCGCGAGCGGGCACTGCGGGAGGCCAGGACCGTGGCCCAGCTGGTCCACCCGCATGTGATCGTCGTGCACGACATCGTCGAGGACCCCGGCACCGGGCTGTCGTACATCATCATGGAGCTGATCGACGGCGATTCGCTCGCGGACCGCATCGCGGCCGAAGGGCCCGTCGCTCCCCGCGAGGCGGCGAGGATCGGTCTCGCGCTGGTCAGAGCGTTGCGCATGGCCCATGAGCGCGGCGTACTGCACCGTGACCTCAAGCCCGCCAACGTCCTGCTGGAGGCGGGCAGCGGCCGCGTCGTCCTCACCGACTTCGGGGTCGCGCGGCTGTCCGGCGGTACGACGATCACCAACGCCGGGTCCTTCGTCGGCTCGCCCGAGTACACCGCGCCCGAGCGCATGGAGGGCGTCGGCGCGGGACCGGCGTCCGACATGTGGTCGCTCGGGGTGCTGCTGTGCACGGCGGTGAGCGGCGAGTCGCCGTTCCACCGCGACTCGCTGGGCGGGGTGCTCTGCGCGGTCATGCACGACCCGATCCAGGCACCCGTGGCCGCGGGCCCGCTGCTCCCCGTCGTACAGCGCCTGTTGGAGCGCGATCCGGAGCGCAGGCTCGGCGCGGCCGAGACGGAGCGGCTGCTGCTCGCCGTCCTCGCCACCGGAGTGGCTCCCGAAGCGCCTTATTCGGCCACGCAGCCGAACCTTCCGCTCACCCCCGGGCCGGCGGCGCGGCCCCGGGCCGGCGGCGTCCGGGGCGCGCTCGTCGCGGGCGCCCTCGTCGTCGTGACGGCGGGGGCGGGCGCGGGGACCGCGGCGCTCTTCCTCGACGGCGACGACGGCGGTGGCGGCCGCGGCGGCAACGGGCGTACGGACACCGCGTCCACCCGTACGGTCACCTCGACCGTGTCCGGCAACGGCAACGGCGAGGGCGAGGGACCGCCGGCTTCCTCCGGTACGGGCGCCACCGCCCGCACGCCCCCGGCCGGCTACCGCAAGGTGACCGACCCCGCGGGTTTCACGCTCGCCGTCCCCGAGGGCTACCACCGCTCGGCCGACAACGACCGGGTCTCCTACATGTCGCCGGACAGGAGCGTCAGGATCGGAGTGCGCCAGCAGATCCCGGTGGCGGGCGGGCCGCTCGGCGCGATGCGGCTGGCGCACGCGAACGGCCCGCAAGCCCACCCCGGTTACCGCGAGGGCAAGGTCACCCGGACGACCCACAACGGATGGCCCGCAGCGCTCTGGGAGTTCAGGGCGGACGGGTTCGAGACGGGCGACGAGGACCGTCACACGTACGAGATCGCCTGGGAGGAGGGCAGTCTGATGTACGACGTGCGGGTCTCCGCGCCGGTCGGCCGGCAGGACGAGGCGAAGCGGCACTTCGACACCGCCCTCGACTCCTTCACCCGCGGCTAGACCACGGGCCGGGACGCGAGCCGGGAGGCGGGTCGGAACACGAGCCGGGCACGCGGGCCGGAAACCCGGGCCGGCAACACAAGCCCTGATCAGGGGTTATGTGCCAGTGAATGCTGGCACGGTGATCGGGGGCCGGCGAAAAGGCGTTACCGGTGGGTACCAAAAGGCTCCCAGGGGGCTTACCCTCGCCCTCATGACGGACACGCAGGCCCCCGCGGCCGCCCTCGGTACGAACCCCCGCGCCGCCGCCCCCGCCCATGCGCGCACCGCGGCCGATGTGGTCACTCCCGAGGTGGTCGCACAGCTCACGCGTGACGTGGTCGGCTCCGGCCGCACCGCCAACCACACCCCCTTCACCGGGGAGAAGCTGGCCGACCTGCCCGGGTCCACCCCCGAGGACGTCGCCACCGCCTTCGCGCGGGCGCGCGCCGCCCAGTCCGTCTGGGCCGCCGTACCCGTCCGGCGGCGCGCCGCGGTTCTGCTCCGCTTCCACGACCTCGTCCTGGAGCGCCAGGCCGAGGTCCTCGACCTCGTCCAGCTGGAGACCGGCAAGGCCCGTCTGCACGCGCACGAGGAGGTCCAGGCCGTCGCGACAGCCGCCCGCCACTACGGTCGCAAGGCCGCTTCCTACCTTAAGCCCAGGCGGCGCACCGGAGCCGTCCCGGGCCTGACCAAGGTCACCGAGCTGCGCCAGCCGCGCGGAGTGATCGGCCAGATCGCCCCCTGGAACTACCCGCTGGAGCTGTCGGTCGGCGACGCCCTGCCCGCCTTCGTCTCCGGCAACGCCGTCGTGATGAAGCCCGACACCGAGACCGCGCTGACCGCCCTGTGGGCCCGCGACCTCCTCGTCGAGGCCGGTCTGCCCGCCGAGGTCTTCCAGGTGGTCCTCGGCGAGGGCCCGGTCGTCGGCCCCGAGATCGTCAAGCACGCCGACTACGTCTCCTTCACCGGCTCCACCCGCACCGGCCGCGAGATCGCCCAGGGCGCGGCCGCCCGCCTCATCGGCGTGTCCCTCGAACTCGGCGGCAAGAACGCCATGCTGGTCCTGGCCGACGCCGACGTGGAGAAGGCCGCGGCGGGCGCCGTCCGCGCCTGCTTCTCCTCCGCCGGTCAGCTGTGCATCTCCATCGAGCGGCTGTACGTCCACGAGTCCGTCGCCGACGACTTCGTCGCCCGGTTCGCCGCCCGCACGAAGGCGATGCGCCTCGGCGCGTCCCTCGCGTACGGCGCCGACATGGGCTCGCTCGTCGGCGAGCGCCAGCTGGAGAACGTCAAGCGCCATGTCGAGGAGGCCGTCGCCAAGGGCGCCACGCTCGTCGCGGGCGGCGTCGCCCGCCCCGACATCGGCCCGCTCTTCTACGAGCCGACCATCCTGGACGGCGTCGAGGCGCCGATGGCGGTGTGCACCGAGGAGACCTTCGGCCCGGTCGTCTCCCTCTACCGCTTCACCGACGAGGACGAGGTCGTCGAGCAGGCCAACGCCACGCCGTACGGCCTCAATTCGAGCGTATGGACCAAGGACGGCAAGCGCGGCCACGCGATCGCCGCCCGGCTGCGCACCGGCACGGTCAACATCAACGAGGGCTACGCCCCGGCGTACGGCAGCGTCCAGGCGCCGATGGGCGGCATGAAGGAGTCGGGCCTCGGCCGCCGCCACGGCTCCGAGGGGATCCTCAAGTACACCGAGGCCCAGACCGTCGCCCACCAGCGGCTGATCCCGATGGCCCCGTCCTTCGGCATGGACGACGAGAAGTACGCGGCGCTCATGAGCACCAGTCTGAAGGCGCTCAAGACCCTGCGTTTCCGCTGATCCCAGGCTTTTTCCAACGAGGAGCGCCCATGTCCCAGGAGAGCTCTGCCCACAGCCGGGAGGCTGCGGACGACCGCGCGGACGACTCCGCGTACGACTACGACGTCATCGTGGTCGGATCCGGCTTCGGCGGGTCCGTCTCCGCGCTGCGCCTGACGGAGAAGGGGTACCGGGTCGGCGTCCTGGAAGCGGGCCGCCGCTTCACCCGCGAGACCCTGCCCAAGACCTCCTGGGACATCAAGAACTACCTGTGGGCACCCGCGCTCGGCCTCTTCGGCATCCAGCGCGTGCACCTCCTCGGGAACGTCATGGTCCTGGCCGGCGCGGGCGTGGGGGGCGGCTCCCTCAACTACGCCAACACCCTGTACGTGCCCCCCGCCCCCTTCTTCCAGGACCGGCAGTGGGCGGGCATCACCGACTGGCAGGACGAACTGGCGCCGTACTACGACCAGGCCAGGCGCATGCTCGGGGTGCGCCTGAACCCGACCATGACGCCGTCCGACGAACACCTGAAGGCCGCCGCCGAGACCATGGGGGTGGGGAGCAGCTTCCACCTGGCACCGGTCGGTGTCTTCTTCGGCGACGGCGAGGACGCCGACGGCGGTGCGACGGCCGCGCCCGGCACGGAGGTTCCCGACCCCTACTTCGGCGGCGCGGGCCCGTCCCGCACGGCCTGCACCGAGTGCGGCGGGTGCATGACCGGCTGCCGCCTCGGCGCGAAGAACACCCTCAACGAGAACTACCTCCACCTCGCCGAGAAGGGCGGCGCGGTCGTCCACCCGATGACCTCCGTCATCGGTCTCGCCGAGCACCCGGACGGCGGCTACCGCGTCGCCACCGTCCCCACCGACGCCCGCCGCAAGGCCGCGCCCCGCACCCTGCGTGCCCGCCAGGTCGTCGTCGCCGCCGGTACGTACGGCACGCAGACCCTCCTGCACGCCATGAAGGACCGCGGCGAACTCCCCCGCATCTCCCCGAAGCTCGGCGAACTGACCCGCACCAACTCCGAGGCACTCGTCGGGGCCCAGACCACCGACCGCCGCTACCGCGAGAAGCACGGCGCGAAGAACGGCGCGAAGAGGGTCGACTTCACGCGGGGCGTCGCCATCACGTCCTCGGTCCACCCCGACGCCAGCACCCACATCGAGCCGGTCCGCTACGGCAGGGGCTCCAACGCGATGGGCGCCATGTCCATCATCCAGGTGCCGTACGCCGAGAAGTTCCCCCGCGTGCTCGGCTGGCTCGGTCACGCCGCCAGGCACCCGCTGCTGACCGCCCGTTCGCTCTCCAACCACCGCTGGTCGGAGAAGACCATCATCGGCCTCGTCATGCAGTCCCTGGACAACTCCCTGACGACGTACCGCAAACCGCGCGGCATCGGAAAGGGCCTGCTCACCGCCCGTCAGGGGCACGGCGCGCCCAACCCGAGGCAGATACCCGAGGCGGCGCGCGCCGCGTCGGTCCTCGCCGCGGAGATCAACGGCTTCGCCGGCAGCAACATCGGCGAGCTGATCGGCACCCCGCTGACCGCGCACTTCCTCGGCGGCTGCCCGATCGGCGCCTCCCCCGAGCAGGGCGTCATCGACCCGTACCACCGGCTGTACGGGTACCCGGGCATCTCGGTCGTGGACGGCGCCGCGGTCTCCGCCAACCTGGGCGTCAACCCGTCGCTGACGATCACCGCACAGGCGGAACGGGCCATGTCGTACTGGCCCAACAAGGGCGAGCCGGACGTGCGCCCGGCGCAGGGCGCGGCGTACGAGCGCCTCGTCGCGGTCGCGCCGAAGGCGCCGGCGGTGCCGGAGGACGCCTTCGGCGCGCTGAAGCTGCCGTTCCTCGGCATGCCGGTGGTCCCGCCCAAGGGCTGAGTGAGCGTCGGCCGGGCAGGCAGGCAGGCAAGCGGGCGGACGGGCCTACGGGCAGGCAAAAGGGGCTGCACCCCCCTCCGAGTGCAGCCCCTCCTACCGGCTCTACCGGTGTGTCACCGGGTCATGCAGGCCGTCTCCGGCCGTGCGGGCCGTCTCAGGCCTCGGAACCGGCCTTGCGGCGGCGTACGACGAACATCGCGCCGACGCCGAGCGCGACGGCCGCGCCACCCGCGAGGGCGAACATCGGCATCGCGGACGAGGAACCGGTCTCGGCGAGGCTGCCGGTCACCGGGATCTCCTTGGCGCCGCCCTGCGGCTCCTTGGGGCTGACCACGGGCTTCTCGACGGGCGGCTCGACCGGCGTGGGCCTGCCCGGGTTCTCGTTGTCGGCGCCCGGTGCGAGGACGCTGAACTCCCAGAAGCCGAGCGCCTGGCGGTAGCACTCCTCTTCGGAGTCGAGGTACGCGCCGAGGCCGAGGGCGAAGCTGTCACCGGACGGAGCCTTCGCGTCGATGTTCACGCGCAGCTGGATGTCGACGACGTCCTTCGCGCCGAGCTCCGTCTTGCCCATGAACTCCTCGTCCTGGAGCGGCTTCCAGGTCTTGGTGCCCTGGTCGAGGTACTGGAGCTGCAGGTGGTTGCTCAGCCAGTCGCTCTCGTTGTCGCTCTCCGAGTAGTTGTCCACGAAGGCGATCCAGCGGACCTCGCCGAGCGCCTCGTCCGTGATGTTGGAGGCGGTCATCCGGAAGTTGTGCCAGCCGCTGCCCGCGACGATCTTGCCGGGCAGGCCGTTGATGTCCAGCCGGAGGGCGGACTCGGCGTCGATCAGATCCCCGTCCTCGTCGACGACCGGCTCGCAGGCGTCGAACTCGTCCTCGGGGTCCGTCGTCGGGTCCTCGTCGGGCTTGGTGCCCGGCTCGTCCCCGGGGTCGGTCCCGTCGGCCGGGTCCTCCTCGCCCTCCGGGTCGGTGTCACCGGCCGGGTCGGTCCCGTCGGCCGGGTCCTCGTCCGTGTCCGGGGCGGCGTCCGGGTCGCTCCCGTCGGCCGGGTCCTCCTCGCCCTCCGGGTCGGTGTCACCGGCCGGGTCCTTCTCGGTCCCGGTCCCGGTCTCGTCCTCGGTGTCGCCCTCCGGGTCCGTGACCGGGCCGGGCTCCGGGTTCTCGGCGTCGTCCGGGGCGGGCTCGCCGGCCGGGCCGGGCTCCGGAGCCTCGGTGTCGTCCGTGCCGGAGCCGTTCGTCCCGTCCGGGTCGGTCGCCTCGCCGGGGTCGGCCGCCTCGTCCGGATCGGTCGTCGTGGCCGTCTCGGTCTGCGTCGTGGCGGCGGAGTCACCCTCGGCGTGCGCGGCGGGCGCGGCCAGGAAAGCGGCAGGAGCTATGACGGCCGTCGCGGCCGCAAGGGCCATGGCGCGGCGAAGCTTCATGTAGACCTCAGGAAGTCTGGCGTACCGCGCGACGGCGGCACGAGATGTGAGGGCCGCCGTGGGTGTGGGGGTGCACGGGTGGCCGTTGGTTCGCATGGATGACCTGTGGGCGGCGTAAAGGGTTGCCCGGAATCTCACGGGTTTCCCGTGTGATGTGCGCCACATCGCAGTCCGCCGACGCAAGGCGAAGGGCCCTGCGGACCGGAGTCCGCAGGGCCCGGCCGTCAGCACCGACGTCAGGGCAGCGTCGGTGCTGAGGAGCGGCGCCGGGGGTACGCCGCCGGCTCGTGCGGGGCAGTGGGCGGGCGAATGGTGTGGACCGGTGGCAGTCGCCGTTCGAGGCGCGGGCCGCCCCTGCATCGTGGGGGATCGGTCGTGGCGCGCGCAACAGTTTCGACCACATCCCGGGACCGGACCGCGGGACGCGGCCGGGCGGGTCCCGGCGTCCCCGGAACCGGCCGCCTCGGGTGACCGGGCTGCTGTCCCCTGCCGACCGGTCACGCGCGCCGGGACGAGGTCCCACGGCGTACACGCGGTACGTCGCACGCCCCGGCGGAGCCACGCGTGGTTCTTTCCTGCGTGCCCGCCCCTGGCTGGCGCGGACACCGGGACCAACGAAGCCCCGCGGCGCCCGGTCACGCGCCGTACGGGTGAGGACGTGCCCGAACTCAGATACGGCCCCGGCACAGTTCCAGCATCGTCATCGCGAGCGCGGTGCCGGGCTTTCCGAGGGCGTCCCTGTAGTGGGCGAGGACCTCCATCTCGCGGGAGAGGTTCACACGGCGCCCCCCGGAGGTGAGGCGGGCCTCCTGGACGACGGCCGACACGGCCATCCGTTCCTGGATCAGACCGATGATCCTGTCGTCGAGCGCGTCGATGCGCTCCCGGGCCTTGCCGATGAGGTCCGCGGCCTCGTCGGTGCGGGCGCCGGTCTTCTCCGCGGCGGTGACACCGGTGGCGGTGGGGGCGGCGGTGGTGGTGCTCATGTCCGTATCTCCTGAACCTGGAAGGGGTACGGCGTCCTGGGCGGCGACCGGGTCCGGAAACGACAGAGCGCCCCGGGCCTTGTCGGCCCGGGGCGCCTGTGAAGTCGCTTGTCAGTAGCTCAAGCAGCTCGACCATGGCACCGGTCGGACCGGGTGCCATAGGTAAAGAGGAAGCTCAGCTGCTCGTGCATGGGGCCAGTATGGCCTGCCGTCGGCGGGCGGCCGAGGCCGGGTTCGTATGGTGAGACAAGGGGAATGTCTCGCCCCCGGTAGAATTGACAGTCCCGACACCCTTCACCGCCGGAAGGCCGCCCCGTGCCAGCAGTGCCCCCCGCCGCCCCCGACGCCGTCCTCGTTGTCGACTTCGGCGCGCAGTACGCCCAGCTCATCGCCCGCCGTGTCCGTGAGGCCCGGGTCTACAGCGAGATCGTCCCCAGCACCATGCCGGTGGCGGAGATGCTGGCCAAGAACCCCAAGGCGATCATCCTTTCCGGCGGCCCGTCCTCCGTGTACGCCGAGGGCGCCCCGGCCATAGACCGCGAGATCTTCGAGGCGGGCGTCCCCGTCTTCGGCATGTGCTACGGCTTCCAGCTGATGGCCACGACGCTCGGCGGCACCGTCGACGACAACGGTGCGCGCGAGTACGGGCGTACCTCTCTGGCCGTCACCAAGGCCGGCTCCACGCTCTTCGAGGGCACCCCCGCCGAGCAGTCGGTGTGGATGTCGCACGGCGACGCCTGCTCGGTCGCGCCCGAGGGCTTCAGCGTCACCGCGTCCACGGACGTCGTGCCGGTCGCCGCCTTCGAGAACGACGAGAAGAAGCTGTACGGCGTGCAGTACCACCCCGAGGTGATGCACTCCACGCACGGCCAGCAGGTCCTGGAGCACTTCCTCTACCGGGGCGCGGGCATCGACCCCGACTGGACCACGACCAACGTCGTCGAGGAGCAGGTCGCCGCGATCCGCGCGCAGGTCGGCACCAAGCGCGCCATCTGCGGCCTGTCCGGCGGCGTGGACTCCGCGGTCGCGGCGGCGCTCGTGCAGAAGGCCATCGGTTCCCAGCTGACCTGCGTGTACGTCGACCACGGCCTGATGCGCAAGGGTGAGACCGAGCAGGTCGAGAAGGACTTCGTCGCGGCCACCGGCGTGCAGCTGAAGGTCGTCGACGCGCAGGAGCGCTTCCTGAACGCCCTCGCCGGGGTCTCCGACCCCGAGGAGAAGCGGAAGATCATCGGCCGCGAGTTCATCCGCGTCTTCGAGCAGGCCCAGGCGGAGATCGTCGCCGAGGCCGGCGCGGAGGGCGAGGACGTCGCGTTCCTCGTGCAGGGCACGCTCTACCCGGACGTCGTCGAGTCCGGCGGCGGCACCGGCACCGCGAACATCAAGTCCCACCACAACGTGGGCGGCCTCCCCGACGACATCGAGTTCGAGCTCGTCGAGCCGCTGCGCCAGCTGTTCAAGGACGAGGTCCGGATGGTCGGCCAGGAGCTCGGCCTCCCGGAGGAGATCGTCCAGCGCCAGCCGTTCCCCGGCCCCGGCCTCGGCATCCGCATCGTCGGCGAGGTCACCAAGGAGCGCCTGGACCTGCTGCGCGAGGCCGACGCGATCGCCCGCGAGGAGCTGACGGCGGCCGGTCTGGACCGCGACATCTGGCAGTGCCCGGTGGTGCTGCTCGCGGACGTACGCTCCGTGGGCGTCCAGGGCGACGGCCGGACGTACGGCCACCCGATCGTGCTGCGCCCGGTCTCGTCCGAGGACGCGATGACGGCGGACTGGACGCGGATGCCGTACGACGTCCTGGCGAAGATCTCCACCCGCATCACCAACGAGGTGGCGGACGTGAACCGCGTGGTGCTCGACGTGACGAGCAAGCCGCCGGGCACGATCGAGTGGGAGTAGTCCTCCCCCGCTCAGCAAGGTCGACGCCGACGCCGTCGCTCATTCGTCTGAGCGGCGGCGTCGCCGTATCCCGTGGGTACGCTGACTTAGCACGCGAGACTCCGTCGCATGGGAGCAACCATGAGCGCCGCACCTGAGTACGAGCTCGAAGAGCAGAAGTACCTGTGGCCGATCCCGCCCGAGGGTGGCTGGACGGCGGACGATCTCGACCGGATTCCGGGCCTCCCGCCGCACACCGAGCTGATCGACGGGACTCTCGTGTTCAT
Organism: Streptomyces enissocaesilis; assembly: GCF_039533765.1. Classification (NCBI taxonomy): domain Bacteria; kingdom Bacillati; phylum Actinomycetota; class Actinomycetes; order Kitasatosporales; family Streptomycetaceae; genus Streptomyces; species Streptomyces enissocaesilis. The sequence continues at coordinate 88,839 of NZ_BAAAUD010000029.1, forward strand.
GAGTCCACAGACGGCGTTTCACGCGCGAACGATGCGCCTGCTGGAGAACGCCCTCTGGGAGCAGGCCCCGGACCACCTGGACGTCATCCGGGAAATGACGATCAAGCTGGACAATCGGAATCGCCCCGAGCCAGACGTGCTGGTGTTCTCGGCGAAGGCGAACACGGGGCCGAAGCAGACGTGGTTCAGGCCCGAGGACATCGTCCTGGCTGTCGAGGTCGTGTCGCCGGACTCCGAGGACCGCGACCGCGAGGTCAAGCCCCGCAAGTACGCGGCGGCGGGCGTGAAGTACTTCTGGCGGGTCGAGGAGAGCGATGGCCTCCCCGTCGTCTACACATACGAGCTGGATCCTGCGACCCGCTCCTACGTGCCGACCGGTCTCCAGAGGGAGAACCTGTCAGTGGAGTACCCCTTCGTCATCGCGATCGACCTCACCGCGATCAACCGCCGCCCCGGGGCGCACTGAGCGCACGCCACCGGTCCGGGCCGGCACAGGCCGCGGCGCGCGAGCCGACCCGCGTACGGCACAATTCCCTTATCGCGGAAGGAAGTTCCCTCCGGCGGGTTGGTTCGAAAGGGCGGCATCTTCCGTGGCTGTGCAAGAGGCGACGCAGAACACGCACAGTGGCGGTGGCGGTGGCGGTTGTACGTGCGGCGACTGCCCGCAGGGCGTACGGGAGGGCCACCGGCGCGCGGTGGCGGAATTCCTCGCCAAGCGGGACGGTCTGGCCGCCGGGCAGGGGCTGCCCGCCGCCGTCGCGCACTCCGCCGGCGCCTCGCGCCAGTGGGTGTCGGACGAGCTGACCCAGTCGGCCCGCGCGGTCGCCGAGCGCAGCCGCGAGGCGGGTGAGGCATGGCTGCGGCGGGTGTGGCTCGGCACGCTGTTCGCGGTGTGGGGCGGGGTCCTCGTACTCGTCCTCACGCAGGCCCTCACCGCCATCGGTGCCGGATGGACCACGGCCCGCACCGCGGGGCTCCTCGCCGCGCTCGTCACCGCCGCCCTGCTGACCGGCGCGGCGCGCGTGCACCGGGCGCGCGGCGGGCTCCTCGCGCCCCTCATCGGTGAGGACAACCGGCTGTCGACCTCGCGCGCCGTCGCCGCGAGCTGGGTGCTGTTCACCGTCTTCTCGGTGCTGGTGATCGCGATCCAGCTGGCCGGCGCCTCCGACCACGCCGGCCGCGACACGCTCATCGCCGGTCTCGAACTCGCCCGTGGCGTCGGCATGCTGACCGTCCTCGCGCTGACCTGCGCGATCGCCGTCTTCGTACGCCATGTGGTGACCGTGCGCGTGCTCACCCGGCGCCTCCAGAAGGTACGGGCCGACCGGCCCCGCGCCGCCGACCTGCTCACCGACGACTCGGGCCGCGGCAGCTTCTCCGACATCCAGTACGTGCTGGTGAGCGCGGTCGCGCTGGTCTTCGCGGCGGTACGCCTCGCCCGGCGGCCCGAGCAGCTGCCCGACCTGCCGTGGGCCCTGGCCCTGCTGGTGGCGGTCTCGGCGGCGACGTACTTCGCGGGCAAGTACGCGGAGGGCGGGCGCCCGGTGGTCCTGTCGGTCGTACGGGCCAGGGAGGCGGGCGATCTGGACGCGCCCATCCGTACCGGCGACGACATCGAGATCCGCGGCGCGGGCTTCGTGCCGCCGGGCGCGGGGACCCCCGACCGGCTGGCCCGGATGGTCGTACGGATCGGCACGGTGCACGTCCACGTGCCGCTGATCCCGGTGACCGGCGGCTTCGCCAATCCGACGGACACGGTCCTGACCGTGCCCGTGCCGGTGGAGGTCGAGCCGGGCCGGGTCGAGGTGCAGGTCGTGACGGCGGCGGGCACGCAGACCGAGCCGGTGACGATCGACGTCACGGACTGAGCGGGGGCCGGCGGGGCACGGGGGGGAGAGCCGCCCGCGGGCGGTTGTCTGAGCCCGGTCACCACCGCACACGTATCCCTCTTCGAGCAGCGCGGGAAGAATCGTGCTCGCGCCGCACGGGCGCTTCGGAGAGGCGGGACCAGACCATGACCCACGGGTATCGGACCGACGGCGGCGCGACCGGCACGGGGCGGGGCGACGGGCCGCGCGGGCGCGGCGGCCTGCGGGCGACGGCGAGCCGCTACGCGCTGCTGCCCCTGCGGATCTTCCTCGGCGTCACCTTCGTCTACGCCGGGCTCGACAAGCTGACGGACAGCCGGTTCATGTCGGCGGCCGGCACCGGTTCGATCGGCGACATGATGCGCGCCGTACGCGACAGCTCGGCCGTACCCGCCCTCGTCGACCTCGCCCTCAAGAACCCCGAGGGCTTCGGCTGCACCATCGCCGCCGGTGAACTCGCCGTCGGCGTCGCCACCTTGATCGGGCTGCTCGCACGGCCGGCCGCGCTGGGCGGGGCGCTGATCTCGCTGAGCCTGTGGCTGACCGTGAGCTGGCGGACCGATCCGTACTACTACGGGAACGACCTGGTCTACCTCGTGGCCTGGCTGCCGCTGGTGCTCGGGGGCGCCGCGTTCTTCTCCGTCGACGCGGCCCTGGCGGCGCGCCGGCGCACGCCGTAGGCCACCCAGCCGGCCGTGCCCGCGACCAGCAGTCCGAGGCACAGTGCGGGGAGCGCCACGTAGGAGGGGACGTGCCAGAGGCCGCCGGCGTCACCCGCGTACGCGACGGCCGTGCCCAGCAGGACGAGACCGGTGACCAGCTTGCCGGGCTCGAACTCGTGCCGGGAACGGGACGGGCGACGACGCCGGGGGCCGGTCCCGGTCCGCGTCCCGGGGTGTGTCTGCGGGTGCGCCTCACTTCGCCGCACGGGTCACCTCCACCTGTCCGACGCCGACTTCCAGACGCAGATCGAGCGTCCCGGCGGGCTCGCTGTCCTGCGGCGGCTCCAGCGTCTGCTGCCGGTCGTGGTCGGTCCGGACGTGGGGCCCCTGCCGCGTCTGCCCCGGCAGCCGGAGGTCGCCGACGCCCAGCTCCGTGCGGAGTTCCACCGTCGCGTCCTTCGGCACGACGACCTTGAGCAGCCCGGCGCCGACCTCCACCCGGGTGGCCACCGACGAGCCCGCGGGGACGCGCACACCGCTGAGGTCCAGCGTGCCCACGCCCGACCCGAGCTCGTACCCCGGCCGCACGGCCGAGACCGACGCGGGGGTCCAGCCCGTACGCATCCAGTCCGTGGAGATCTGCTTCGGCAGCGCGGCGGACCCGGCCAGCAGCAGCGCCGTGATCACGGCGAGGAAGACCGAGCCGACGCTCGTACGCCCGCGGAAGGCGCTGACCGCGATGCCGAGCCCGAAGACACCGATCGCACAGGACAGGCCGGTCTGGAGGCTCGTGCCGAGCGGCCGCGTGTCCCATGTCAGGCCGGTGCCGAGCCCGGCCGCCACCACGGCCAGCAGGAACACCCGGCCGCCGATGCCGCGCGGACCGCCCGTCGCCCGGTCGCGCCGCCGCGGGGGGCCGCCGGGGGCGTCGGCCCGGTCCCGGTCCCGGCCCCGGTCCGGCGCCGCGTCCTCGGCCGCTTCCTCGGGCCCCCACAGGTAGCCGGCGGCGACCGGGCCCGTGGTGCCGTCCTTGACGATGGGGTCCCGCCACCAGGAGGGCGCGCCGGGCACGGGCGGCGCCTGCGTCTCGGGCGGCGCGACCGCCGCCACCTGCGCGGCCACCGGGTCGAGCGGGCCGGTCGCGGGATCGGCGAGACGGCGGCGCCGGGACCAGTAACCGGTGCCGGCGAGGGCGATCGAGAGCATGACGGCGAAGCCGAGGACGGAGCCGTTGTTCAGCATCGAGAGGAAGAGGCCGCAGCCGGCGAGGGCGAGGAGCACGGCGATGAGGGTGGCGCCGTCGACCCGGCCCGTGAGCAGCCGGCGGGCCTCGTTCTCGTCCTCGCCGTCGAGGGGGACGACGAGCCATGCGAAGCCGTAGAAGATCAGGCCGATGCCGCCGGTGACGGTCAGGACGCCGAGGCCGATCCGGAAGATCACCGGGTCGACGTCGAAGTGCCGGCCGAGCCCGCCGCACACGCCGCCCACCAGCTTGTGCCGCCTGCTGCGGCGCAGCGGGGGCTGCGGCGCCCGCGGCGACGGCTCCTCGGTGGCTCCCCGGGGAGCGGCGGTGTCGTACGGCTGTGTCATACGTCCATGGTGCGGGGCGCTCCGGCGCCGCGGCACCCGCGCCGACCCTGGACGATCCCTGATTTCCGCCCCTGACGCCCCGGAGGTCAGGGGTAGGTAGGGGACCGACCCTGATGTCCGCCCCCGCCCGCACGTGTGACCATCGGGGCATGCCAGTCGCCACGCCCCGCCGAGCCGCGGGCTCCCACGCCCCCGAACCGGAGGAGCCGCAGCCGCGCAAGCTCTACCGCAGCGCCGAGGGGCGGATGCTCGGAGGCGTCGCGCGCGGGCTCGCCGGGCATCTCGGGGTGCCGGTCGTATGGGTACGGATCGTCTTCCTCGTCCTCTTCCTGGCGGACGGCATGGGCGCGCTGCTGTACGCCGTCTTCTGGTTCGTGGTGCCGCTCGGCGTGGGCGGCGTGGGCGGCACGGCCGCGCCGCGCTCGGCCTTCGAGACCGCGCCCGACGGGCGCCGCAGGCTCCGCAAGCCCGACAAGGGACAGGTCTTCGCGCTCTGCGCGCTGCTCGTCAGCGCCGGCACCTTCGTCAGCAGCGTCGAAGTCGGCGGCCGGGCCGGGCGGTACGTCTGGCCGGCGCTGCTGATCAGCCTGGGCGTCGTCCTCGTGTGGCGCCAGGCCGACAACGCGCGCCGCGCCCACTGGACGGGGACCGGCCGCCGCCGCCGGATGCTGCAACTGGCGCGCGGCATGGCGGGGGTCGCGCTGGTCGGCGTGGGCCTGACCGCGTTCCTGGTGGTACGGGGCTCCGCCGCGCAGCTCGGCAGCGTACTGACGGCGGCGCTCGCGGTCGTCGCCGGCATCGCGCTCCTCGTGGGCCCCTGGCTGGTACGGATGACCCAGGACCTGTCCGAGGAGCGCCTGATGCGCATCCGCGCCCAGGAACGCGCCGAAGTCGCGGCCCACGTCCACGACTCGGTCCTCCACACCCTGACCCTGATCCAGCGCAACGCGGAGGACGCGGGGGAGGTGCGCCGCCTCGCCCGCGCCCAGGAGCGGGAGCTGCGCAACTGGCTCTACAAGCCGGAGGGCAACGGCAAGGACGAGTCGCAGGAGCCCGACACCCTCGCGGAGGCGGTCGAGCGCACGGCGGCCGAGGTCGAGGACAAGCACGGCGTGCCGCTGGAGGTCGTGGTCGTCGGCGACTGCCCGCTCGACGACGGACTGACCGCGCAGATGCAGGCCGCGCGCGAGGCGATGGTGAACGCCGCCAAGTACGGTGGCGAGGGCGGGGCGGTGCAGGTCTACGCCGAGGTCGAGGGCCGGACGGTCTTCGTGTCCGTACGGGACCGGGGACCCGGGTTCGACCTGGACGCGGTGCCGGACGACCGGATGGGCGTCCGGGAATCGATCATCGGACGGATGCAGCGCAACGGCGGCACGGCGAGGCTGCGTTCCGCGCCCGACGGGGGCACGGAGGTCGAGCTTGAGATGGAGAGGGCGGCGGACGCATGACGGAGGACAGGCGCGTACGGGTGGTGCTGGTGGACGACCACCGGATGTTCCGTACGGGAGTGCAGGCGGAGATCGGGCAGACCGAGGCGACCGGCGTCGAGGTGGTCGGCGAGGCCGCCGACGTCGACCAGGCGGTCACGGTCATCACGGCGACCCGCCCCGAGGTGGTCCTGCTCGACGTCCACCTGCCGGGCGGCGGCGGCGTCGAGGTCCTGCGCCGCTGCGCGCCGCTGATGCAGGCCGCGGAGAACCCGGTGCGGTTCCTGGCCCTGTCGGTGTCGGACGCGGCGGAGGACGTGATCGGCGTGATCCGGGGCGGCGCGCGCGGGTACGTGACGAAGACGATCACCGGCACCGACCTCGTCGACTCGGTCTTCCGCGTGCAGGACGGCGACGCGGTGTTCTCGCCCCGGCTGGCGGGCTTCGTGCTCGACGCGTTCGCGTCGACGGACGCGCCGCCGGTCGACGAGGACCTGGACCGCCTCACGCAGCGCGAACGCGAGGTGCTGCGGCTGATCGCGCGGGGTTACGCGTACAAGGAGATCGCGAAGCAGCTCTTCATCTCGGTCAAGACGGTCGAGAGCCACGTGTCCGCGGTCCTGCGCAAGCTCCAGCTCTCCAACCGGCACGAGCTGACGCGCTGGGCGACGGCACGCCGGCTGGTGTGAGACCGGTGACCGGTGACCGGCCACCGGTGTGAGACGCGTTCTTCGTCCATCCCTTGTCAATCCCCTTGCGCCACAGGGATATTGATCCTCCTCTGATGACGCCGCACCGATGCGGCGCCGACGCGGGAGGAAGCAGACTGATGCCGCGGGACTGGGCGGGGGAGTCGGAGCGCGACCGGTCGGTGCAGACGTACGTCGAGTCGCTGATCCTCCCCGGGGACGGCGGCCGGAGCCGTACGGCGGCCGGGAACCAGCCCGTCACCCTGACGCTGGGCCCCCGGGGCAGCGGCAAGACCACCCTGCTGCGGGCCCTCGCCGCGTGGGCGGAGACGACACCGGTGGTCCTGCTCGACCTCGCCGAACTCTCCCGGCAGGAGAAGCGGCCCGTCGACGTGCTGGGCGCCGTGGCGTTCGGCCTGGAGCCCCGCAAGAAACACGTGCCGCGCATCTCCTTCCGCGCCTTCCGGCCGGTGTGCGCCGCCCTCGCCGTCGAGGTGACCCCCGAGAACCGGGCCGGCGCCCGGCGCCGGATGGCCCAGGCACTGGCGGGCCCCCCGTCCCAGTGGCTGGCGGACGTCAACCAGGTGGCGCAGATCGCCGCCTCGATGGTGGGCCTGCCGTCCGCGGTGACCGCCGCCCTCCAGTTGCTGCCGCTGGGCGAGCGGGGCTGGATGCGCGGCCGCCTCCACCGGCGGCTCTCGGGCATCCGGCGGGCCACCGCCATCACGTCGGCCCTGGACTTCCTGATCGAGCTGAACCTCGCCTACAACGGCGGGGCCGGCGAGGACCGCAGGCGCACGGAACGCGTCGTCTGCGAGGTCTTCCTCCGCGATCTGCGGCAGTCCTACGCCAGGAAGCACTGGGCCGTACGGTGCCTGCTGCTGCTGGACAACGTCGACAACCCGCTCGGCGGCGAGGTGCTGCGGCTGTTCCTGGAGGAGCGGCAGCCGGACGCCCCCGACCCGCTGGTGGTCCTCGCCATGGCCGGCAGCTACCCCGAGCGGCTCCAGGACGTCGCGTTCGGCTGGCAGCACGCGGGCGGCGGCAGCCCCGGCGAGTGGGCCGCCGGCACGGCCTTCGACCCGCGGTGCGTCACCGACGGGCTGCGGGTGGGCCGGCTGCGCGACCTGACCAGGAACGAGGTGGAACGCCAGGCCGAGGAGATACTGCGGACGGCGGCGGCGCCCGCGCCCCGCGGCGACGCGGGACTGCGCTGGCTCGGCTGGGCGGTGTACGAACTCACCCGGGGCCAGCCCGAGGGCACCGCCCGCGTCCTCGCCGCGCTCCTCGACTTCGACCGCACGGTGGCGTGGGAGGAGCGGCTGCGGCGGACCCTCGAACCGTCGGGCGGCGTCGTGCGCGAGCTGCTGGACAGACTCCTGCCGATCGACCCGCCGGAAGGTCTGCGGCGGGCCCTGATCAGAGCGGCCGCGGCCCCCGACCTCGCGCAGGCGCTCGCCACCCGCGCGTTACGGGACGAAGCCGCGGACCACCTGCGCACCGAGTTCCGCTCCTTCTGCCGGGACGGGCTGCGCACCATGCACATCGGCACCGGCGACGAGCTCGCCGACGGCCGCCCCGAGACCCCGCACCCGCTGCTGCGCCGCCTGCTGCTCGGCGCGCTCGACGACCCGGACGCGGTGCACACCGCGCTGCGGGCGGAGGCCCTGAGCCGGAGCGAGCCGCGCCGGGCGGCGTACCACGCGCTGGCCTGCGGCGACCTGCCCGCGGCTGCGGCGTACCTGGACGGGATCTTCGAGCAGGTGCGGCCCGAGGAGTGGTGCGGGGAACTGTGCCGGCTGCGCAGGGCCCCGCTGCCCGCCCACGTCGGCGGCGGCGCCGGCATCACACCGTGGCGCAGGTACGAATCCCTCGTGCACCACCTCGGCGACGCCGCCGTCGGCCCCCGCCTGCGCACCGTCACCCGGCTGCTCGCCGCCAGCTGGCTCGGCCCGGAACCGGTGCCCGACCCCGCCACCGACCGGGTCGGCGACCCGTACCGCGAACCGCTCGGCGACCCGTACGCCTCGCTCTACGCGGAGATCAACGCGCGCTTCCACACCCTGGCCACCGCCCACACGGAACACGTCGCCTGGACGGCCGTGCTGCTGGACAAGGCGGGGCAGTACGACAAGGAGCCCTGGCGATGAACCCGACGCGGCCGACCGTCACACCCCCCAGGCCCCCGCTCAACCGGGTGCTGTGGTCCGTCGTGGCACTGGTCGTGGTGGCGGCGCTGACCTATGCCGGGGTACGGCTCGTCCGGGAGGCCGGGCAGTGCGCCGACGACGTCGACAAGGTCGACGGAGGCGAGTGCGTCGGCGTGACGGGCATGACCGACGACCCGTACGCCTTCCCCGGCCTGCGGGACATCAGTGAGAAGATCCGCGCGGAGAACCGCAGGGTCGAGAAGACCGGCGAGAAGTCGGTGGCGGTCGCCTACCTGGAGCCGATGTCCGGCGGCGCCGACGACCGCGGCCCGGAGGGCACGCGCCAGGCGGTCACGGGCGCGCACATCGCCCAGCTGCGGCTCAACGCCGAACGCGGCACCCTCCCCCGGATCCGCCTGCTGCTGGCCAACACCGGCCGCCACGACGCGCACGCGGACCAGGTGGTCGGCCGGCTCCTCGAACTGAAGGACGAGCAGCGGCTGGTGGCGGTCGCGGGCATCGGCCAGAGCAACGCGCACACGGCCGAGGCGGTGAGGAGGCTGCGGGAGGCGGGGGTGCCGACGGTCGGCGCGACGGTCGCCGCCGACGAGCTGAGCTCCCGCGAGAAGCCGGGGTTCTTCCGGGTGTCCTTCCCCGCCAGGGACCAGGCGTCCGCGGCGGTCCGCTACTTCAAGCGGCAGCAGGACAAACACGCCGGCTCGGACCCGGACTCCGGCTACCGGGTCCAGGTGGTCAGGAACACCACGGAGGGCGACATCTACAACGCCTCCCTCTACCACGGCTTCAAGGCGGCCGCCGACCGCCAGGGCCTGGAGGTGGAGCCGGAAGTCGTCCCGTTCAGCTCCGGCCCGGCGTCGCAGAGCGAGGGCAACGCCCTGCGCGTGGTCGCGGAGAAGATCTGCGGTACGGGCCCGCCGCCGGACGCGGTGTACTTCGCCGGCCGGGGCCGGGAGCTGCGCAGCTTCATCGAGGCCGCCGGGGAGAACCGGCGCAGCTGCCCCGTGACCGTACTCTCCGGCTCCAGCGCGGTGGGCGTGTACTTCGACACCAGCACCCAGGAGCGCGAGGAGGAACTGGCGGAGCTGGGCAGGCGCTGGAAGGCCGGCGGCCTGAAGGTCTACTACACGGCGTACACCCACCCCGAAGCGGCGGCGGACCTCTACGGCGGCCGGGAACGCGGGCCGTACGCCGACTTCGAGCGCCGCTACCTGGAGGTGCGCGGCGGCAGCGTGGACGCGCTGGCCAACGGCCAGGCGATGGTCGGGCACGACGCGGTGTACACGGTGGGCATCGCCGCCCGCCGGGCCGTCGACAGCTACGGCCCGGAACACGTCACCGCCGCGACGGTCCACGAACTGCTGGGCCAGACCAACGGCTCGTTCCGGGTGCGCGGCGCCAGCGGCGAGATCGCGTTCAACCCCGACACCGGCGAGCTGACCGACCGGCCGATGGCCCTGGTGCGGCTGGGCCCGCCGGGGGAGCGGGGCAGCAACGACAGGGGACGCTACCGCTTCGTCGAGCCGCTGAAGCCGTGAGCCGGTCTCAGCTGCCGCTCAGCGCGTCACGGGCGTCCATCAGCGCGAAGCCGAGCAGGTTCAGCCCGCGCCAGGTGGTGGGGGACGCGGTGCGTGCGTCGTCGGCCGCCAGCCCGATGCCCCAGATCCGGTCCACCGGGCTGGCTTCGACCAGGACGCGGTCGCGCGTGCCCAGGAGGTACGCGCGCAGGTCGTCGTGCTGTCCGAACTTGGCGATGTTGCCGCGTACGACGATTCCGTACCGGTGCTCGCGCCAGAGCGCCTCGTCGAAGCCGGCGATCCGACGGCCCAGGGATTTGGCCTCGCCGGGATGCCCGGCGGCGAGGATCTCGGCGGCGGTCCCGGAATCACCGAACAGCCACGCCTTGTGCGCCATCATGTAGTGCTCGGCGGAGCGGTAGGTGTGGCCGTCCTCGGTGAACTCGACGGGCCACCACTGACTGAGGCAGCCGGGCCCGGCGGCGGAACCGGGAGTGGGCCGATGGCCCCAGAAGCAGAGGTGGCGCAGGCGGGTACCGGCGGTCTGTTCTGCGACGACGGCCTCCCCGACGGACTTGGGGAGAAGAGGTGCGCGGGGATCGTTCGGCATGGGCGCACCGTTACACACCGGTGTCGCCCGCCTCAAGGCAATTGACCTCGCACCACACCGTCTTGCCGACCCCGCACTTCCGGGGCGCGGCCCCCCACCGCCCGGCGAGCGCCGCGACCAGCGCGAGCCCGCGCCCCGTCTCGTCGTCCGGCGCCGCGTGGCGCGGATGCGGGAGTACGACGCAGGCGTCCGACACCTCGATACGGAGGACGTCGCCCCGTACCGCGCACCGCACCCGGATCTCACGGCCGGGCGCGCAGCCCGCGTGGCGCAGGGAGTTCGTCACGAGCTCGCTGAGGAGGAGCACGGCGGTTTCGGCGGCGGCATCGGGCACCTTCCACTCCCGCGCCTGCTCGACGAGGAGGGCGCGGGCACGGCGGACGCTGCGGGGGTGGCGGCGGAAATGCCACTCGATGTGGTCGTTCATGGCTCATACGGTGCAGAGGTGGGAATAGCCTGCTGAAGTAACGGCTCGCGTACAGAGGGTGGTTGTACCCATGTCGAACCCCGAACCGCCGATGGCGTGGCGGTACTGCGGCAACCAGATCAAGCGGTGGCGTGAGCGGGCGGGAGTGACGCGGGAGGCACTGGCCGAGGAGGCCAGTTGCAGCTACGAGTACGTGAAGTCCATGGAGGCGGGGCGGCGCAAGCCGACACTGCATCTGTTGCAGGTGGCGGACGGGCTGTGCGGGGCGGGTGGGCTGCTGATCGCGGCGCGGGAGTTTCTGGTGCCGGAGAAGTTCCCCGCGCGGTCGCAGGAGTATTTCCAGTACGAGGACGAGGCGCTCAGCTTGTGGTCGTACGAGCCGCTGCTCATCCCGGGCTTGCTGCAAACCGAGGCCACTGCGCGAGCGCTCCTCATGGCACATCGTCCGCCGCTGGACGATGAAACGATGGAGGCCCGAATCCAGGCCCGGCTGGGCCGACAGGGCTTGTTGACCCGCAAACCGCCGGTCGAGTGCAGTTTTGTTCTGTACGAAGCTGTCTTGCGTTGTCCATTGGGCGGATCAGCCGCATACAAGGAACAACTGTTGCACCTGCTGGAGGTTGGATCGCTCCGTCACGTTTCCGTTCAGGTGCTGCCGTTCAGTGCGGGGGCCAACCCAGGTCTCAATGGGCCGATCGTGCTGCTGGAGACGAAGGAGCATGCGCGCTTGGCGCTCCTCGAAGGGCAGTCGCTCAGCCGCCTCACGGCCGACCTGAATGAGGTGGGTACCGCGATGCAGCGTCATGGCATGATCCGAATGGAGGCCCTCGGAACCGAGGAGTCGGCACGATTCATCCAGCGGATGGCGGACGAGCTATGAGCGACGAGCTGAACTGGTTCAAGTCGAGTTACAGCGACACCGAGGGCAGCAACTGCGTCGAAGTCGCCCTCGCCTGGAGAAAGTCGACGTACAGCGGTACCGAGGGCGGCGACTGCGTAGAGGTCGCCACCTGCCCCGACACCGTCCACGTCCGTGACTCGAAGCTCAAGGACGGCCCCCGGCTCACCCTCCCCGCCCCCTCCTGGGCTCGATTCGTCGCGTACGCAACGCGCGGCTGAGCTTCGAGATCCGAGCGGCGAGACCCGAGCGTCCTTTTCAAGGAATGGGTGGTGGGCTGTGCCCACCCACCCTCCCAACTCCCGCGCGGCACCCGCGAGGTGACTTCCCGTGATCGGCTTGCCACACGGCGTGTTCGCCCTCTAGCGTTCGCAACAACAAACGACCCCGACCGGTGTTAGCAGCACCGAGCCGGGGTCTGACCTCCAAGATCGAAAGCGCGATCTCGTGGCTGACAAAGACTTTAGTCCTGCCCTGCGCCCGTCCGCACACCCCCAGGCCGGCCCGGGGTACGGAAAACGTTGCGCGCCCGGCCAATCCCCGCGCCGCAAGGGCGACTTCACCGGCCTCCCGGCCCGGGAGGCGTATCTCGCGTCGTACATCGACCGGTTGCCGGAAGGCGCCGCGATCGACGTGAAGACCCTCGCCAAGGAGCAGCCCCTCTACGGCCAGCAGGCCGTCCGCTCCGCGCTGCGCGAGCTGTCCCGCGTCGGCCACCTGCGGCGCTTCAAGGAGAACGTGGGCGAGGGCTGCACGCGCTGGGTGTGGCACACGTACTTCTCGCGCACCGCCCGCGACGACGCCTGGTGGGAGCGGTTCGAGGCCGGTGACGTGCCGGACGCAGACGCAGACGCAGACGCAGACGTGGGCCCGGAGCCGGTGCGGGAGAACCGGGCCTCCGGCCGCTCGGCGGCGTACGACGTCCTCGCCTCGCTCGGCCGGACCGACCCCCGCATGGTGCTCTCCGCCGCCGAGTGCGCGGCGCTGGAGGCCGACGCGGCGCAGTGGCTCGCGCGGGGGGTGAGCGCGGACCGCCTCGTGCGCGCGCTCACGGCGGGGCTCCCGGAGGCGGTGCACTCGCCGGGCGGCATCGTCCGCAGCAGGCTGCGCGAGAAGCTGCCGCCCGAGCCCGCCCCCGAGCCCGGGACGAGGGCGGCGCGGCGCCGGGTGATGGCGTGCACGGAGTGCGGGTCGCCCGGCGGGTCCGTGTCGCTGCCGGGCGGGCTCTGCCAGGGCTGCCGGGGGCTCCCGGCGGAGGTGGTCCACCGGCGCGTGGAGGAGCTGCGCGAGATCAACGGTTCCCGGCGCCGGAAAGGTACCGGGACCACTAGCATCCAGGTATGCCCGCTGTGAACATCGAATTCACCGAAGAGGAACTCGCCGGGGTCCGCGAGGCGGCCGCTGCCGAGGGCAAGAGCGTGAAGGCGTACGTGCACGACGTGTCGGTGCTGGAGCAGAAGCGCCGGTTCTTCGTCGAGGGCGTCGCGAAGTTCTTCAACGAGCACAAGGTGGAGTTCGACGCGGCGTTCCCGGACGAGGTCCCGCCGTGGGACCGCGGGCAGGGCGACGAGGCCGCCTGAATGACCCTCTACGTCGACATTCCGTGGCTTCTGGCTGCCCAGGAGCGGGCGATTCCCGAGGACTGCTCGGTCGCCGACTACTCGGTCCTGGTGGCCGCCGTGGCCCGGCACAAGACCCGCATCCCGACGATGGAGACCTGTCCCGACGCCGCGTGGCGGGCCGCGGCCCTGCTGCACACCATCGTGCGCCTGGGCCCGCTGCCCTTCCGCAACTCGCTGTACGGCGTCTCGGTGGCGACGTACTACCTGGCCTCGGCCGGCGAGGGGATCGACCCGCCGTACGGCGCGCTCACCGAGCTGGTCCGCGAGATCCGTACCGAGAACCTCGACGTCTTCGCCGTCGCCGAGCGCCTGCGCGCCTGGCGCATCTGAATGACCGCCGCAGGCAGGGGCGCAGGCGCCGGGTAGCCGGACCCGGCGCCTGCGCCCCTGCTTCACATCCTCAGTACTGCCTGCGACCGCCCCGCAGCCGTCCCAGCAGCTGCTTGGCCTGGGAGCGCTTCCTGGGGTCGGACGCCGCGCGGCGTCCCTGTGCGATCGTCCGGCGCCCCTGCGGGCTGCTTGCGTACTGCTTGATCCGGTTGATGATGCCCGGCATGGTCGGCCCTCCGTTCACGGTGGTGGCATATGGAGTGGCATGCGTTTTGCCCTACGTACGGCACTTACCCCGTGCTGCCGGGCCTACGCGGGCCGTGTCGCCCCCGCGAACGGCATCTGGTCGATCGGGGCCACGCGGACCGGGGTGCCGGGGCGGGGTGCGTGGATCATCTGGCCGTTGCCGATGTAGAGGCCCACGTGGCTGAGGCCGGAGTAGAAGAAGACCAGGTCCCCGGGCGCGAGCTGGGAGCGCGGGACGCGCTGTCCGGCGTTGATCTGCGTGTACGTCGTACGGGGGAGCGAGACGCCCGCCGACCGCCAGGCCGCCTGGGTCAGGCCCGAGCAGTCGAAGGCGGAGGGCCCCGTGGCGCCCCAGACGTACGGCTTGCCGAGCGCCCCGTACGCGAAGGAGACCGCCTGGCCGGCGCGGGAACCGGGCGCCTGGACCGGGCCGCCGCGCGGGGCGTTCCGGCCGGTCCGGCCCGTCCGGCCGGTCTGGTCGGTCTGGTCGTTCTGGTCGTTCCGGTCGGCGCGGGCGGGGGCGGCGGCGGGGGCGCCATGGCCGTCCTGCCGCGCGTACCGGGCCCGCTGCTCCGCCGTGAGCCGGGAGAGCAGCTTCTCGGCCGCACCGATCTTGTTCTGGATCTCCGCCTTGTGGGTGCGCAGGTCCTTCTGCTGCGACGAGAGCTCCTCCAGGCGCTCGTCCGCCTCCGCCCGCAACTGCGCGATCCTGCCGAGCTGTTGCCGCATCCCGGCGACGGCCGCCGCCTGCCGGTCGCCGGCGCGCTCGGCGATCGCGGCGCGCTCCAGGTACCGGTCCGGGTCGGACGTGAGCGCGACCTGCACGGACGGGTCGATCGCACCCGCGCGGTACTGCGCGGTGGCGAGCGAACCCAGTGCGTCGCGCGAGGCGTTGAGGCGTTCGGTCCTGCGGGCCGCCTCGTCGCGCAGCCTGTCCAGCGACCTGCGGCTGCTGTCCGCCTTCTCCCGCACGCCGTTGTACTTCTCGGTGGCGACCTCCGCGTCGTGGTAGAGCCGGTCGACCTTCGCCTTCACCTGAGCGGGGGTGAGGGCGGGTTCCGCGTGCCCGGTGCTGTCGAACGCGGTGGCGCTCGCGGCCGAGGCGAGCGCGAGGGTCGCGGCGGTGCGGGCGGTGCTGCCGGTGAGCGTGCGTTGCTTGGGCTTTCGGTGCCTGGCCACGGGGGCGTACACGTCCTTCCGTCCTGTGCGGCGCTGTACGTCGGCCGCTCGCATCCGGCGGCGGGCCGCACGGGGCGGCGGCGCGCCGCCGGACCTTCGGCGGGGGCGGCCGACTGCCGCTCCGGGCGGGGGCGGCGGTGGGGAATCGGCCACCTGGGGAGGGACGCTAGGCCGGGCGGTCACGGGGGAGAGCCACCATGACCGACAGTGGTCGAAACAGGCATTTCCGTGTACGGGGATGAGAAGAAGGACCGCACCGGAACAGCGCATTCCGCTCTTCCGTGACCGATACGGCGATGGTGGGCACACCTGGCGGCAGGGGCTGCTAAGGCCGGGGCTAGGCTCCGGCTCATGGACGTACTCATCAATGTCTTCGTCGGCCTGCACATCATCGGCATCGCCTCGCTGCTCGGCGGTTTCCTGACCCAGATGAAGGCGATGGGTGCGGGCACGGCCCGCTTCACGCCCGCCATGCTGCACGGCGCGCTGACCATGCTGATCACGGGCGTGGCGCTGGTGGGCCTCAACCAGGCGGACGGCCAGAGCGTGAACAACCTCAAGATCGGCATCAAGCTGGCGGTCCTCGTGGTGATCCTCGGCCTCGTGTACGTCAAGCGGGACGAGGAGAAGGCGGAGAAGGCGCTCTTCGGGGCGGTCGGCGGGCTGACCGTCGCCAACATCTTCATCGCGGTGCTCTGGACCTGAGCCCGGCCGCTCCGGACCACGGCGGCCCGGTCGCCGTGCCGCCGCCGTGGGTGATCACCGGAAGGCCGGGCACACGGCCCCCACGGGCGGCGTGAGGAAGGTCACGGGCGGCGGATCGCGGGTCTCACCGGCCCGGACCGAGTGGAGCGGGGCGAATCCGGGGCGGGCTGTCGGTGGACCCGCCTAAGCTTGGACAACGATGAGCAGCCTCTTTGACGACAGCTTCCTGGCCGGCCTCCAGCACGCGCAGGACGCGGACCCGCCGCCCCCCGAGGACACCGACACCGCCCCGGAGGAGGTCCCGCACGACCTCTTCGCGGGCGCCTTCGACGCACCCCCGGTGACCAGGGACTCGTACTACCGGGACGGCGCGCCGCGCCCCGTCGTGGACGCCGCCGCGCTGCTCGACGGGCTGAACGAAGAGCAGCGCGCCGCCGTCGTGCACGCCGGGTCGCCGCTGCTCATCGTGGCGGGCGCCGGCTCCGGAAAGACCCGCGTGCTCACCCACCGCATCGCGTACCTGCTGGCCAACCGGGGTGTGCACCCCGGCCAGATCCTCGCGATCACCTTCACCAACAAGGCCGCGGGCGAGATGAAGGAGCGCGTCGAGGAGCTCGTCGGCCCGCGCGCGGGCCACATGTGGGTCTCCACCTTCCACAGCGCGTGCGTGCGCATCCTGCGCCGCGAGTCGAAGAAGCTCGGTTTCACGTCCTCGTTCTCCATCTACGACGCCGCCGACTCCAAGCGCCTGATGGCGCTGGTCTGCCGCGACCTCGACCTCGATCCGAAGCGCTTCCCGCCGAAGGCGTTCAGCGCCAAGGTCTCGAACCTGAAGAACGAGCTGATAGACGAGGAGACCTTCGCCGGGCAGGCCGCCGACGGCTTCGAGAAGACCCTGGCGCAGGCGTACGGGATGTACCAGGCGCGGCTGCGCGAGGCCAACGCGCTGGACTTCGACGACATCATCATGACCACGGTGCACCTGCTCCAGGCGTTCCCGGACGTCGCCGAGCACTACCGGCTGCGCTTCCGCCACGTCATGGTCGACGAGTACCAGGACACCAACCACGCCCAGTACACCCTCGTGCGCGAACTGGTGGGCCCGTCCGGCGAGGGGCAGGCCCCGGCCGAGCTGTGCGTCGTGGGCGACGCCGACCAGTCGATCTACGCCTTCCGCGGCGCCACGATCCGCAACATCCTCCAGTTCGAGGAGGACTACCCGGACGCGACCACGATCCTGCTGGAGCAGAACTACCGCTCGACGCAGACCATCCTCACCGCCGCCAACGCCGTCATCGAGCGCAACGAGAACCGGCGGCCGAAGAACCTGTGGACGGACGCCGGGGCGGGCTCGCTGATCACCGGGTACGTCGCGGACACCGAGCACGACGAGGCGCAGTTCGTCGCCGAGGAGATCGACCGGCTGACGGACGCGGGCGACGCGAAGGCCGGCGACGTCGCCGTCTTCTACCGTACGAACGCCCAGTCCCGCGTCTTCGAGGAGATCTTCATCCGCGTCGGACTGCCCTACAAGGTCGTCGGCGGCGTGCGCTTCTACGAGCGCAAGGAGGTCCGGGACGTGCTCGCGTACCTGCGCGTCCTGGCCAACCCCGAGGACACCGTTCCGCTGCGCCGCATCCTGAACGTACCGAAGCGGGGCATCGGCGACCGCGCCGAGGCGATGATCGACGCGCTGTCGCTGCGCGAGCGGATCAGCTTCCCGCAGGCGCTGCGGCGCGTGGACGAGGCGTACGGCATGGCGGCCCGCTCGTCGAACGCCGTGAAGCGCTTCAACACGCTGATGGAGGAGCTCCGCACGATCGTCGAGTCGGGAGCGGGGCCCGGCACGGTGCTGGAGGCCGTCCTCGAACGGACCGGCTACCTCGCGGAGTTGCAGGCGTCGACCGATCCGCAGGACGAGACGCGCGTCGAGAACCTCCAGGAACTCGCGGCGGTGGCCCTGGAGTTCGAGCAGGAGCGGGAGGGGGACGAGTCGGGAACGCTGGCCGAGTTCCTGGAGAAGGTGGCGCTCGTCGCCGACTCCGACCAGATCCCCGACGAGGACGAGGACGGGTCGGGCGTCATCACGCTGATGACCCTGCACACCGCCAAGGGGCTGGAGTTCCCGGTGGTGTTCCTGACGGGCATGGAGGACGGCGTCTTCCCGCACATGCGCGCGCTCGGCCAGACCAAGGAGCTGGAGGAGGAGCGGCGCCTCGCGTACGTCGGCATCACGCGCGCCCGCGAGCGGCTCTACCTGACGCGGGCGTCGATGCGCAGCGCGTGGGGACAGCCGTCGTACAACCCGCCGTCGCGGTTCCTGGAGGAGATCCCGGAGACGTATCTGACGTGGAAGCGCAAGGGGGCGCAGATTCCGGCGGGGCCGGTGTCGGGCGTCGCCTCGTCGCTGTCGTCCTCGCTGTCCTCGTCGCGGTCGCGGTCCGGGGGCGGCGGCGGAGGCGCTTCGGGGTTCGCCACGCGGCGGGGCTCGGACAAGCCGGTGGTCGCGCTGTCGGTCGGTGACCGGGTCACGCACGACCAGTTCGGGCTCGGCACCGTGATGACGGTGACGGGGACGGGGGCGGACGCGCAGGCGACGATCGACTTCGGCGACGAGCGGCCGAAGAAGCTGCTGCTGCGGTACGCGCCGGTCGAGAAGCTGTAGGGACCGCGCGGCCTCGCGTCCTGCGGGGCCGCCGGTTCCGGGGGTTGCGTCCTGCGTCCTACGTCGGGCTGAGGCCGTGGCTGCGGAACCACGGCAGGGGGTCGATCGGTGACCCGCCGCCGGGGCGCACCTCGAAGTGGAGGTGCGGGCCGGTGGAGTTGCCCGAGTTCCCGGCGTACGCGATGACGTCGCCGGCCTGGACCGGGCCGGAGCGGATCTTGGTGCTGCTGAGGTGGCAGTACCAGGTCTCCGTGCCGTCGGTGGCGGTCACTATCGCCATGTTTCCGTAGGCGCTGTTGTACTGCGTACGGACCGTGCCGTCGGTGGCGGCCATCACCGGAGTGCCGTACGAGACGGGGAAGTCGATGCCGGAGTGCACGGACATCCAGTTGATACCGGCCTGGCCGTAGTACGCGCTGAGACCGTGCTGCTGGACCGGTACGGCGAACTTGGGGCGGGCGGCCTCCTTGCGGGCGGCCTCTTCGGCCTTGCGCTTCTTCTCCGCCTCCTGGCGGACCTGGAGGTCGATGCGCTCCTGCGTGCGGCTGGCGCGGTCGGCGAAGTCGTTGGCGTCCGCGTCGAGGGCGGCGAGCTGGGTGTCCAGCTTGTTGTTGACCGTGACGGGCTCGACCGAGCCGAGGTCGGCGGCGGAGACCGTCGTGGTGGTGTCCTTCTTCTCCTCGGCGGGGGCGCCGCCGCCGTTGCCGACCGAGGCGGCGGCGATGCCGGCCACGCCCATCACGCAGGCGGAGGGGACGGCGACGGTGAGGAGGGCCGAGCGCTTGGCGGGGGTGCGGCGGCGGCCGCGGCCGGCGTTGTTGACACCGCGGCGGGCCGAGCGGGGGGCGGGGACGGGGGCCGCGGCCGTCGCAGCTGCGGGAGTGCGCTCGGACTCCGGCGCGGATTCGGGCTCGCGCTCCGGGTCGTGCTCCGGCTCGTCTTCCGGCGTGTACGCGTGCTCCGGTGCGTACGCGTGCTCGGCGTCGGGCGTGTCGTGCCTGCCGGGCGTCTCGTGCGGTTCGTGCGCGGCGGGAGCGTCGGGCAGGGCGACTGCGGGGAACTCGGCCGTCTCGTAGAAGACCTGCTGGGGCCGGACGGTGGCGTGCGCGCCGGTGTGGTCGCCCGAGTGGTCACCCGGATGGCCGCCCGGGTGGCCGCTGTTCCAGGCGGTGGCGTCGTACGCGCCGGTGTCGTAACCCGGCATCATGCTCCACTGCCCGGTGGTGTCGGCGGCGGCCTGGGGGAACTGCGCCGTTTCGTACGTGCCGGTCTGGTACGTGCCGGTCTCGTACGGGTCGCTGCCGATGTGGCTGGTGTCGATGTGACCGGTGTCGATGTGGCCGGTGTCGAACTGCCCCGTCTGGTCCCAGGCGTTGGTGTCCCACTGGCCGGTGGACTGGGCCGGGATGTCGGCCGCCGTCCGGTGGCCGGCGGTGGGCCACGTCCCGGTGGTGTCGTACTGCTGCATGCCGTACGCCGTGTAAGTCACGTTCTCGTGGGTACCTGTGGTGTCCCACGCAGTGGTGTCGTACTGGCCGCTGTGACCTGCTCCGTAGGGGCTTTCCTGGGCGGTCTCGGCGGGAAGGGCTCCGAAGAGCGGGTCTGTCCGGAAACTGCCGGTGGAGTAGCCGTCGTACCCGGCTTGGGCGTGCTGGTCGTCCACCAACTTCTCTCTCGCCTCGGCAATGCGGGACCTGTGGGGGCTGGGGCCCGGGAGGGGCCCCAGAGGCAAAGCAGTGGCGCGACTGTACCCGGCGGTATGCGACGGCGACAATCTTCGCCGGATTTCGCGCGTTCCGGAAACGGGCATTCGGCCGTCTTTTGGCGGACGGCGGGCACAGCCTTGGTCTTGTGTTCGACGACTGTTCGAGCAGGGGGGCGGAGGTCAGGCGACGGAGGCCGTGCCGGATGCGCCCGCGCCCGTGTCCTGCTCCTCGAGCGCCTGCCGGATCCCGGCGGCGACCGCCGGATGGACGGGCAGGGCGAGATGGCCGATTCCTGTCACCCGTACGTTCCGGGCGATGAGGTCCGGGTGGCTGACGCACGCCGCATCGACCGGGACCATCACCTGGTCGAGATCGCTCCAGAAGCTCACGAACCGTGTCCGGCAGGCGGGCGCGGGCTCGCGCAGCTCCTCGATCACGTCGGAGCCGGGGCGCATCTGCCGCACGAGGGGGTGGGCGCTCATCGGCGGAGCGACGCCGGTGCCGGCGTGCGGAGTGCCGAGGGTGACGAGGGTGCGCACGCGCGCGTCTCCGCCCAGTCGCTGTACGTAATAACGGGCGATCAGGCCGCCGAGGCTGTGACCGACGATGTCGACCCGGGGGTGGCCCGTACGGTCGCAGATCTCCTCGACATGGCGGCCGAGCAACTCGGCCGCGGTGCGGATGTCGCAGGTCAGCAGCGAGTAGTTGAGGGGCTCCAGATGGTGCCAGCCGTGCCGGGTCAGGGACCGGCGCAGCAGGACGAAGACGGAGCGGTTGTCGGCGAAGCCGTGGAGCAGTACCACGGGAGGGTGGTCGGGGCCGGTGGCGGGAAGACGCGTGGCCCCGGGCTCCACGGGGGCCGGAGAGGGGAGTGCGCCGACGTCGTGCCGGCGCTCCTGGGCGATGCCGGACGGGTAGAGGACCAGGTGCCCGGCGAGGATGGCGAACTCCAGGGCGGTGGCTCGCAGGAGCGCGGCCGACAGGCGCGGTGGGAACGGACAAGGCGGAAAGAAGAAGGGCAGGACCCTCATGGCCGACCTCCGAACGGCACGCGGGGAGACGGCTCCGGCCCCCCGTGTGCCCTCGTCGGGGCGCCGTGCTGAGGAAATCGGTGGGCCGTGCCACCGGGCCGTGCGGCTGACGGTGCGGTGGCACGGCGACCTCGTCGCGGCTCCCCTTGCGAGCGTCCCGACTGCCTCGGCTGATGCCGCTGCGGCGCCTGATGAGGCAGGAACGACGCATAGCGAACATGTCCCATGTGTGATTTCCCCCTCCCTGCCCACCGTGAAACGGGCGGGTGCGGGATGCTGTCGATAACGTTCGTTCACTTCCCCGTCCTCATCGGTGCGGGGCGCGTGCCAATGACGGCGCAGTCGGTACATGGAGGCAGTGATGGGTGTGACCGGGCCGATCCGTGTGGTGGTCGCCAAGCCGGGACTCGACGGACACGATCGTGGGGCGAAGGTCATCGCGCGGGCTCTGCGCGACGCCGGTATGGAGGTCATCTACACCGGGCTCCACCAGACGCCCGAACAGATCGTGGACACCGCCATTCAGGAGGACGCCGACGCGATCGGCCTGTCGATCCTCTCGGGTGCGCACAACACGCTCTTCGTGAAGGTCATCGAGCTGCTCGAGCAGCGCGACGCGGAGGACATCAAGGTCTTCGGCGGCGGCATCATCCCGGAGGCGGACATCGCGCCGCTGAAGGAGAAGGGTGTCGCGGCGATCTTCACGCCGGGTGCGACCACGCAGTCGATCGTGGACTGGGTCAACACCCACGTCCGTCAGGCGGCCCAGGCGTAGGCGTAGGCGTAGGCACGGTCTCAGCCGTCGGAGGGGCCGGAGGGTGCGGCCCCTCCGGCGGCGGGGGCGGGGGAGTCCGGGCCGGCGGCCCGGCCCTCCGACAGCTCCGAGAGCATCGCGGCTCTGAGGCGCAGGGTGCCGACGAGACGCTGGAACGCTTCCGACCAGTAGCCGCCCGCCCCGGGTGACGCGTCCTCCTGCTCGTCCGGTGTCGCCGTGAGGATCTCCAGGCGGCCGGCCTCGCCGGGGTCGAGGCAACGCTCGGCCAGGCCCATGACCCCGCTGAAGCTCCAGGGGTAGCTCCCCGCGTCCCGCGCGATGTCGAGTGCGTCGACCACCGCGCGGCCGAGCGGCTCCGCCCAGGGCACGGTGCACACCCCGAGCAGTTGGAACGCCTCGGAGAGGCCGTGCGCCGCGATGAACGCGGCCACCCACTCGGCCCGCTCACCGTCCTCCAGGGTGGCCAGCAGCTTCGCGCGTTCGGCGAGGGACGACGTGCCGGGGCCGGTGGCCGGCGGCGTGGACGGCGCGCCGAGCAGGGCGCGGGACCAGGCGGCGTCCCGCTGGCGCACCGCGGCGCGGCACCAGGCGGCGTGCAGCTCCTCCTTCCAGCCGTCGCCCACGGGCAGGGCGACGATCTCCTGTGGCGTACGGCCACCGAACCGGTGCTGCCAGGCGTGCAACGGCGCGGACTCGACCAGCTGGCCCAGCCACCAGGACCGCTCGCCCCGGCCCGCCGGCGGTCTGGGCGACACGCCGTCGCGCTGCATGTCCGCGTCGCATTCGTGCGGGGCCTCCACGGCGATGCGCTCGCCGCCGGCCGCGCGGCCGGAGCGGTCCGGGCTGACGCAGGTGGTGGCACGGGCGGCCATCCGGGCGGCCAGCGCGGAACCGGGCAGTGCGGAGAGCAGTTCGGCGGCGGTGGCCCGCACATTGCGGCTGCGGTCGGACAGGGCCTGCTCCAGGAAGGGCTCGTCCGTGCTCGAGAGGCCGGTGCGCAGGGAGTCGAGGAACATCAGACGGTCCTCGGCGCGCTCGGTGGGCCAGGTGCCGGCGAGCAGCGCGAGCGCGGTGCCCGGGTCGTGGGCGCGGACGGCGGCGAGAAGGCCGACGCGCTCCGCGAACAGGCCCTCCTCCCACAGCTGCCGCACGGCTGCCGTGTCCCGGGGGTCGGGCAGCGCGCAGCCGCCCGACGCGCCGCGCAGCGCGAACCGCCAGTCCGCGTTGAACCCGGCCAGCCACAGCCCGCGCGGCCCGGCGAAGGCGAGGGCCTGCGGTCGCAGGTCGGTACGGGCCCGGGCGGCGTCCAGCAGCGCGGGGAGCAGGGCGGGCGGTGCCTGGAAACGGTGCCGGTTCGCGGCGCCGAGCCACTGGGGGAGCAGCTCGGTGAGGTCGGGGGCGGTGCCGCGCCGCCCGCCGGTAGCGGCGGGGGACGAGGACCGGCCGGCCAGCAGCTGGGTGAGCCGGCGACGGGCGGCCTCGGGCAGCGGGGGGCGCGGATCGTGCGGCGCGGGCTCGGGGCGTGACGCGGCGCGCGCCGGGAGGAGGCCCGCCCTGCGGCGTACGGTCTGCCGCGCGGCGGCGTCGAGCAGCGCGGCCGGGGCGTCCTTGCCGGGCACCGCGGCACCGGGCGGCGGCGTACGGCGGTCGGTGCCGAGCAGCGCGGTGGTGACGAGCTCTTCCCAGGCGTCCGTCGTCGTGGCGTCCACGGCCGTGGCGTCCGCGGTCTTGGCGTCCGCCGCCGTGGTGCCTGCCGCCGTGCTGGTGGTGTGGATGGTCATCGGTCCCTCCGTACGGTCAGGTTTCGATGAGCGGGACGGTCTCCGCCGAGCCGTCGGCCCAGGCCGTCAGCGGAGTGAAGCCGCGGTGGCCGCACTCGCCGAAGACCGTGACGGGGCCGCCGCCCGACAGGGCGACGAGCTTCCACAGCCCGGGGCGGGACAGCGCCGCGGGGTCGACGGGCAGGGCCGAATCCGTTTCCGCGTCGGCCAGTTGCCAGGTGTCGCCGGAGGGGACCGGTATGACGCGGCCCAGTGTCACCGGCCAGGAGTCGAGCCACGGGTCGTCACGCAGGGCCCTTCCGTAGGCACCGACCGCCTCGGCGCTGCCGATGCCGGGCGGCGGGGCGTCGATCGGGACCGGGAGGGCGAACCGGTCGCCCACGTCCGCCCTGAGCCGCCCCCCGCCGGGGTAGTACGTGAGCTCGGCGTCGAGCATCAGGCCGGCGGGCAGGGCGACTTCGGGCGCGCGGCCCCCGGCGCCGAAGGACAGCACCAGCGCCGTACGCCCGGACTCCCTGCCGTGCAGCCAGATGCGGCGCGTGACCAGCTTGCCGTCGGCGGTGTCGTACTGGGCGAGCACCAGCCACTGGTCCCGGACCGGCGGACCCCCGGCGGGCGCGGTGAGGCCGACGCGTGTCCGCACGGTGGCGGCCAGCGGCTCCGGCAGCCGGTCGCGGCCCATCCAGGCGGCGTCCAGCAGATGCAGCAGCGCGCACTCCTCCAGCAGCCGCGCGGGCCAGCCGGGCCCCGACGCCGGTACGGCGCCCAACTCCCTGACCCGCGCCGCCAGTCCCGGCGCCTGGGCGTCGACCATGCGGCGGGCCGTCTCCTCCCACAGCCCGTAACCCGTCTGCTCGGCGGTGGCGAGACCGCCGCGCAGTAGATCGGTCAGGCGCTGCTCCAACTCCACGGCCCCCAGGGTGATCCGCTCGGCGCGCTGCTCGGCCCTGCGTCCCGCCGCCCCGGTCCCGGCCGCCCCGGCGGACGGTCCCGGCCCGCCGTCCGGCCTGCCCCGGTCCCGTTTCTGCCCGGCCTGTTTCCTGCGGGCCTCCACCCACTCCCCGGCCCAGTCCGGCAGCGCCTCCGTGTCCCGCACGGCCGCCTCGTCCCCGGCCCAGAGCAGCAGCAGGCCCAGCGCGTGCTTGCACGGAAACTTCCGGCTCGGGCAGCTGCACATGAAGGCGGGGCCGGCGCCCGCCGTGTCGACCACCGTCCGGTGGGGCATGCTGCCGCTGCCCTTGCACAGCCCCCACACGGCCCCCGAACCGCTGCTTCCGGCCTCCGACCACGGCCCGGCCGTACCGAGCCTGCTTCCCGCTCTGCGTGACGCGTCGTCAGGAGCCAAGGCCAGCACCTGTTCCGCAGTCCAGCGCACCCCCTGCTGATTCATGGGAAAGACGCTACGGGCCACCACTGACAATCGGTGCTGACCTGCGGGTTCGCGCAACCGGCCGCAACTTGACTCTACTTCGCCTTTGCGATTGGGTGCGATCTCCTCATCTACAGATCCGGGGGGATCACGCATGAACCGCATCGTTCGTACCGCTGTCTGCGCCGCAGCCGTCACCGGCCTCACGTTCGGCCTGGGCGCCTGCTCCGAAGTGACCGAAGCCGCCAAGAACGAGGGCGTCGAGCAGGTCGACAAGGCCGTCGACGAGAAGTACGAAGTCACGTACGAGGTCACCGGCAAGGACGTCGAGTCCATCGAGTACGCGGGCGGTGGAGGCACGGCCATGGACCCGAAGATGGTGTCGGTCAAGAAGCCCGCGCTGCCGTGGAAGAAGACGGTCACGCTGCGCGGCATCATGCCGCCCGCCGTGTCCCCGATCAGCATCACGGACACCGCCGACCTGACCTGCAAGGTCGTCTACAAGGGCAAGACGATCAAGGAGGCGGCCGGCGAGAAGGCCCTGCTCGGCTGCATCGCGGTCTCCCCGGTCGCGCAGTAACTTCCGCGGGCTCGGCGGGTGGGCCCTGACCTGCGGCTGCGGCCGATTGTCAGTGGCGTGGTGCACGGTGGATCCCACATCCGGGAAATCTGGAGGGGGATCCATGACCGTGCCCGAAACCGACGCTGTCGCACGTACGGACACCGGCGAGGCTCTGCGGCCGCACGCCGAGGACGCGTTCGCCGACGAGCTCGAGGCGCTGGCCGCGGCCGACGACCGGCCGCGGCCCGCCAGGTGGCGGCTCTCGCCGTGGGCCGTGGCCACGTACCTGCTCGGCGGGACCCTGTCCGACGGCACGGTGATCACGCCCAAGTACGTGGGGCCGCGCCGGATCGTCGAAGTCGCCGTCACCACGCTCGCCACCGACCGGGCACTGCTGCTGCTCGGCGTCCCCGGCACCGCCAAGACCTGGGTGTCCGAACACCTCGCCGCCGCCATCAGCGGCGACTCGACCCTGCTCGTGCAGGGCACGGCGGGGACGCCCGAGGAAGCCATCCGCTACGGCTGGAACTACGCCCGGCTGCTCGCGCACGGGCCCAGCCGCGACGCGCTCGTGCCCAGCCCCGTCATGCGGGCCATGGCCGACGGCATGACCGCGCGGGTCGAGGAGCTCACCCGCATCCCGGCCGACGTGCAGGACACCCTGATCACGATCCTGTCGGAGAAGACCCTGCCCATCCCCGAGCTGGGCCAGGAGCAGCAGGCCGTCCGCGGCTTCAACCTCATCGCCACCGCCAACGACCGCGACCGCGGGGTCAACGACCTCTCCAGCGCGCTGCGCCGCCGGTTCAACACCGTGGTGCTGCCGCTGCCCGAGACGGCGGAGGCCGAGGTCGACATCGTGGCGCGGCGCGTCGGCCAGATAGGGCGCTCCCTCGACCTGCCGGCCGCGCCCGACGGCTTCGACGAGATCCGGCGTGTCGTCACCGTCTTCCGCGAGCTGCGCGACGGCATCACGACCGACGGCCGTACGAAGGTCAAGTCCCCCTCGGGAACGCTGTCCACGGCGGAGGCGATCTCCGTCGTCACCGGTGGCCTGGCCCTCGCCGCGCACTTCGGGGACGGGGTGCTGCGCTCCGGCGACGTGGCGGCCGGCATCCTCGGCGCGGTCGTGCGCGACCCGGCGGCCGACCGCGTCGTCTGGCAGGAGTACCTGGAGACGGTCGTCCGCGAGCGGGACGGCTGGAAGGACTTCTACCGCGCCTGCCGGGAGGTCTCGGGATGAGGTCCGGCCCGCTGTTGCTGGGCGTGCGCCACCACGGGCCCGGCTCGGCCCGTGCGGTGCGCCGGGCGCTCGACGCCGCGCGGCCCCGGGCCGTACTGGTCGAGGGGCCGCCCGAGGGCGATGCCCTGCTGCCGCTCGCGGCCGACGAGGCGATGCGGCCGCCCGTCGCCCTGCTCGCGCACGTCACCGACGACCCGCGGCGGGCCGCATTCTGGCCGCTGGCCGAGTTCTCCCCCGAGTGGGTCGCGATCCGGTGGGCTCTCGGACACGGCGTACCGGTCCGCTTCGTCGACCTTCCGGCGGCGCACTCCCTGGCACTGGCGGAGGAGAGGGAAGGGGCGGGGGAGAGGGACGCGGAGGGCGAGGTCGCGGAGTCCCTTGCCGTCGATCCGGTCGGGGTGCTCGCGGAGGCCGCCGGGTACGACGATCCGGAGCGGTGGTGGGAGGACGTGGTCGAGCACCGCGGGGACGGGGGCGGAGACAGGGACGGGGGCGGGAGCGGGAGCGGAGGTGGGGAAGCCGGTCCGTTCGCGCCGTTCGAGGCGCTCGCCGAGGCCATGGGCGCCCTGCGCGAGACGTACGGAGACGGCGGGCACACCCGCGACCGGGTGCGCGAGGCGTACATGAGGCTCCAGCTCCGCTCCGCGCGCAAGGAGTTCGGCGACGACTTCGCCGTCGTCTGCGGCGCGTGGCACCTGCCGGCACTCGGCGCGAAGGTCTCGACCGTCACCGCCGACCGGGCGCTGCTGAAAGGCCTGCCCAGGGTCAGGACCGAGACGACCTGGGTGCCCTGGACCCACCGCAGGCTGGCCCGGCGCAGCGGGTACGGCGCGGGCATCGAGTCGCCCGGCTGGTACGGGCACCTCTTCGACGCCCCCGACCGCCCTGTCGAACGCTGGATGACCAAGGTCGCGGGGCTGCTGCGGGACGAGGACCGGATGGTCTCCTCCGCCCACGTCATCGAGGCCGTCCGGCTCGCCGGGACGCTCGCCGTCCTGCGCGGCCGCCCGCTCGCGGGGCTCACCGAAACGACCGACGCGGTCCGGGCCGTGATGTGCGAGGGCTCCGACGTACCGCTCGCGCTCGTGCACGACAGGCTCGTCGTCGGCGACGTACTGGGCGAGGTCCCGGACACGGCGCCCGCCGTACCGTTGCAGCGCGACCTCACCCGGACCCAGCGCAGCCTGCGGCTCAAGCCGGAGCCGCAGGAACGGGAGCTCGAACTCGACCTGCGCAAGGAGACCGACGCGGCGCGCAGCCTGCTGCTGCACCGGCTGCGGCTCCTGTCCGTCGGCTGGGGCGAGCCGACCGCGGCGCGGGGGAGCACGGGAACGTTCCGGGAGACCTGGCGGCTGCGCTGGGAGCCCGAGCTCTCGGTACGGGTCGCGGAGGCCGGGGTATGGGGCACCACGGTGCTCTCCGCGGCCACCGCCAGGGCCGAGTCCCAGGCCGTGTCGGCCACCGTGCTCGCCGACGTCACCGCCCTCGCCGAGCGGTGCCTGCTGGCCGGACTGCCCGACGCCCTGCCCGTGGTGATGCGGGCCCTCGCCGACCGCGCCGCGCTGGACGCGGACGTCGGCCACCTGGCCCAGGCCCTGCCCGCGCTCGCCCGCTCGCTGCGGTACGGCGATGTGCGCGGCACGGACACGGCCGCGCTCGGCGAGGTCGCGGTGGGTCTCGCCGAGCGGATCTGCGTAGGGCTGCCGCCCGCCTGTACCGGTCTCGACGCGGACGGTGCGGCGGACATGCGCCGCCACCTCGACGCGGTCCACACGGCGATCGGCCTCCTGGCCGGGGCCGGACCGGGCGAGCTCAGCCAGCTCAGCAACCTCAGCGACCTGCGCGGGCGTTGGTCGTCGGTGCTCCGCGGGCTCGCCGGGCGGGACGCCGTCGGCGGGGTGATCCGGGGCCGGGCGGTGCGGCTGCTGCTGGACGACGGACGGCTCGCGGAGGACGAGGCGGCGCGCCTCATGGGGCTGGCCCTCTCGCCCGGCGCCCCGCCGGCCGACGCCGCGGCCTGGATCGAGGGCTTCGTCGGCGGAGCCTCCGGCGGAGGAATGCTCCTCGTGCACGACGAACGGCTCCTGGGCCTCGTCGACACCTGGCTGACCGGTGTGCCGGACGAGGCGTTCACCGGCGTACTGCCGCTGCTGCGCCGCACGTTCTCGGCGTACGAGCCGGGAGTGCGGCGCACGCTGGGCGAACTGGTCCGGCGCGGCCCGACCGCCGCGCGCCCGGTGCGGACGGAGCCCGGTGCGCCCGGCTTCGGCCCCGGACTCGACGAGGAGCGCGCCGACGCCGTACTGCCGGTGCTGCGGCTCCTGCTGGGCGCGGACCACGAGGAACCGGTAGGGGAGGCCCGATGAACCCGATGAACATAAGCGCGAGCGCGAGAGTGAGCGGGGACGCGAAGACGGGGGATGTGGAGGCGGGGGACGTGAGGGCGAATGAAGGGAGCGGGGAGCGGCTTCGGCGCTGGCGGCTCGTGCTGGGCGCGGAGGGGGGCGACGGAACCGGATGCGCGCTCGACGGGCGGGACGCCTCCATGGACGGGGCGCTCGCCGCGCTCTACGGCGGCGGGCGCGGCGCCGGCCGCTCCGGCGGCAGTCCGGCCGGCCGCTCGGCCGGGCTCGGCGCCTCCGCGCCGTCCGTGGCGCGCTGGCTCGGCGACATCCGTACGTACTTCCCGAGCTCCGTCGTGCAGGTCATGCAGCGTGACGCCATGGAGCGTCTGGGGTTGTCGGCGCTGCTCCTGGAGCCGGAGATGCTGGAGGCCGTCGAGGCGGACGTCCATCTCGTCGGGACGCTGCTCTCGCTCAACAAGGCGATGCCCGAGACGACCCGGGAAACGGCACGCGTCGTCGTGCGCAAGGTCGTCGAGGACCTGGAGAAGCGCCTCGCGACCCGCACCAGGGCCACGCTCACCGGTGCCCTCGACCGCAGCGCCCGCATCAGCCGACCCCGGCACCGGGACATCGACTGGAACCGTACGATCCGGGCCAACCTCAAGAACTACCTCCCCGAGTACGGGACCGTCGTACCCGAACGGCTCGTCGGATACGGGCGGGCGGCGCAGTCCGTGAAGAAGGACGTCGTCCTGTGCATCGACCAGTCCGGGTCGATGGCCGCATCCGTCGTCTACGCGTCGGTCTTCGGCGCGGTCCTGGCATCCATGCGCGCGATCAACACCCGTCTCGTCGTCTTCGACACCGCCGTCGTCGACCTCACCGACGAACTGGACGACCCGGTCGACGTCCTCTTCGGCACCCAGCTGGGCGGAGGTACGGACATCAACCGCGCCCTCGCGTACTGCCAGTCGCGGATCTCCCGGCCCGCCGACACCGTGGTCGTCCTCATCAGCGACCTCTACGAGGGCGGCATACGGGACGAGATGCTGAAGCGGGTCGCGGCGATGAAGGCGTCGGGCGTGCAGTTCGTCACCCTGCTCGCGCTCTCCGACGAAGGCGCCCCCGCCTACGACCGTGAGCACGCCGCGGCCCTGGCGGCCCTCGGCGCCCCTGCCTTCGCCTGTACGCCGGACCTTTTTCCGGAGGTGATGGCTGCGGCGATCGAGAAACGACCGCTACCCATACCGGACATGTCCAGTCATTAGCGGGGGGCGACTTGCGCGACCCCGGGAGGCTCGTGCGAGC
Organism: Streptomyces enissocaesilis; assembly: GCF_039533765.1. Lineage (NCBI taxonomy): Bacteria > Bacillati > Actinomycetota > Actinomycetes > Kitasatosporales > Streptomycetaceae > Streptomyces > Streptomyces enissocaesilis. Next base: position 119,565 of record NZ_BAAAUD010000029.1, read on the forward strand.
ATCTGCCGTCGTTCCGTTCCTCTGCGGACTCCGCGCACTCCTGTAAATCCCTGCGAACCCTTGCGAAGGCGCCGTTCCTCTTGACTGCCGTGGTTGCTCTCCCCGTCACCGTCCCGCGCGTACCGCGCCGGGCGGGACGGAGGCGTGCGCTGCGGGTGGTGCTGTTCCTGGGCGGCCTGCTGGCGTTGGGCTTCCTGTGGGGCGGGCAGGCGTACGCCGTCGAGGCGCCGCCGCTGCCCCACGACGCCACCGCTGTCGTGGCCCCGGTACTGAAGCCGGAACTGCCGGAACCGGAACTGCCGGGGCAGGAGCTGCGGCAACCGGTGGTGGGCGGGGCCGCCCAGGCCGTGCGTGAGACGGCAGAGCCGGTGGCCGAGGTCGTACGGCGCGTCGTCCGGCCGGTCGGTGAGCTGAAGGACCGTGTCACCGGGCATCGGCCGGCCGTGCCGCTGCCGGTGATCGTGGCGCCGGTGCCTGAGCTTCCGGTGCCTGAGCTTCCGGTACCGGAATTGCCGGTGCCTGAGACACCCGCGTCCGAGTTGCCCGCGTCCGAGGCGCCCGTGTCCGAGGCGCCCGCAGCGCCGGAGAAGCCCGTGAACTCTGCGAACTCCGCGCACCAGGACTCCGGCGACCGGGCGCAGCGAGCCGGGAGCGGGCCCACGGCCCACACCGCGGCCCCGGTCGGCAGCGGTGGGGGTGGGGGCGGTCATCCGTACGCCCCCGACCGGCGTCACGGCGACACGCCGCCCCGGAGCGCGGACCGCGCCAAGTGCGGGGAGACGCCCGTACAGGCACCCGCCGGGCCGTGCGGTGACGGCGTCCGGCAGGCCGCCGGAGACGGGAGCGCGCCGCGCTCCGGCGATCAGCACGCGGCCGCGTTCACGGACGGCCTCCGGTTCGCGCTGGTGCGCGGGGCCACGTTGCCGGCAACGGCCGCGCCGACGTACGACAGGCCGCACGAAATCCTCGAATTCCCCGGCTAGGGCAGACCGTCCCCGCTCAATGACCTGCCGCGCGGGGGCGGGACAGGTCTGCCCGCCATCCGGAAACCTCCGGACAGCCGAACGCATTCGAAGGATCTGACGCAAGCATGAACAAGAACATCCGCCGTTCCATCGCCGTCGCCGCCACCGCCGGCGGCATGTGGGCCCTCGGTACCGCTGCCGCCAGTGCGGCCGAGCTGCCCGTCTCGGTGCCGCTGTCCACCCCGGACGCGGTTTCCGACGCGGTCGAGGACGTCAAGACCGTCGAGGACGTCAAGGTCGCGGACATCGACGTCGAGGACGTCGATGCCGACGTCGAGGACGCCGCGCACGCCGTGCACGATGTGCAGCGCGACGTACACCACCACGACGTGCAGGGTGTCGCCGAGCAGGCCCACCAGTACGCCGAGGCCCAGCTGCCGGCGTACGGCCTGCCCGCCGCCCCTTCCGTGGCCGACGCGCCCTCCATAGCCGACGCCCAGGACGAGGTCGACTACCTCTTCGGTCCGCTCTCCGCCTTCGCCTCCGAGGCCGAGCAGGCCCCGGCCCTGGCGCAGGGCCACGCCCAGGGTGCGGTCACCGACGCCACCCCGCTCGCCCACGCCGTCGCCCAGGACACCCTGCCGCCCATCGCCGCCCGCGCCGTGGACGGTGTGCTCCCGGTCGCCGGGCAGGCGGTCGGTGACGTCGGCGGTCTCGTCCAGGGCGCGGTCGGCGACGTGACGCCCTTCGCGCACGGGGTCGTCGGCGACGTGACACCGTTCGCCGACGGCGTCGTCTCCGAGGTCCACCCGTTCGTGGGCGGCGTCGTCGGCGCGGTCCAGCCGCTCGTCGACACCGTCGTCGACCACGTCCAGCCGGTCGCGTACGGCGTCGGCGGCAGCGCCCACACCTTCGCGCACGGTGTCGTGGGCGACGTGACGCCGTTCGCGGGCGGTGTGGTGTCCGAGGTCCAGCCGTTCGCGCAGGACCTGTCGGGCACGGTCGCCTCGACCCCGCTCGCCGGCAACGCCGTCTCCGGCGCCCAGGACGCGCTCTCCTCGGTCACGCCGGGGTACGCGTCGTACCTGACCCAGGGCATCTGAGCCCGGCGTCCGACACGCGGTCCGAAGTTCCCCGGGCGGTCCTCATTGGGGTGGGGGCCGCCCGGTCCCGTGTCCGCGGCCGGTCCACTACCGGCCCGCCGCTGCCCCCTGCCGGTCCCTGCCGGTCTCTGCCGACGCGGTCGCGCGTACGGCCTGTGACCGGTATCACCGCCCAGGTGTGATCTGCGATTTACGGACCCACGGGTCACGGGGATAACCTGCGAGACGGACATGCCGCGTATCGGACACCGTGTACGCCTCCCTTGTGACAGCGCTGTCACGTTGCCCTCGCGGCACGCCCACGCAGACAAAAAACCGCGATCACAAGGACGGAACGCGCGTGGACCTGTTCGAGTATCAGGCGAGGGACCTCTTCGCCAAGCACGGTGTACCGGTGCTGGCCGGTGAAGTCATCGAGACGCCTGAGGCGGCGCGCGAGGCCACCGAGCGTATGGGCGGCAAGTCGGTCGTCAAGGCCCAGGTCAAGGTCGGTGGCCGCGGCAAGGCCGGCGGCGTGAAGCTGGCCGCCACCCCGGACGAGGCTGTCGCCCGTTCGACGGACATCCTCGGCATGGACATCAAGGGCCACACGGTCCACAAGGTGATGATCGCCGAGACCGCTCCGGAGATCGCCGAGGAGTACTACGTCTCGTACCTCCTCGACCGGACCAACCGCACCTTCCTCGCCATGGCGTCCGTCCAGGGCGGCATGGACATCGAGGAGGTCGCGGAGAAGACCCCCGAGGCCCTCGCGAAGGTGCCGGTCAACGCCGTCGAGGGCGTGACCATCGAGAAGGCCCGCGAGATCGTCGCCCAGGCGAAGTTCCCGGCCGAGGTCGCCGAGGGCGTCGCCGAGGTGCTGGTGACCCTGTGGGACACCTTCGTCGCCGAGGACGCGCTCCTCGTCGAGGTCAACCCGCTCGCGAAGCTCGCCGACGGCCGCATCATCGCGCTGGACGGAAAGGTGTCTCTCGACGAGAACGCCGGCTTCCGCCAGCCCGACCACGAGGCGCTCGAGGACAAGGCCGCAGCCAACCCGCTCGAGGCTGCCGCCAAGGCCAAGAACCTCAACTACGTCAAGCTCGACGGCGAGGTCGGCATCATCGGCAACGGCGCCGGTCTGGTCATGTCGACCCTGGACGTCGTCGCGTACGCCGGTGAGAACCACGGCAACGTGAAGCCCGCCAACTTCCTCGACATCGGTGGCGGCGCCTCCGCCGAGGTCATGGCGAACGGCCTGGAGATCATCCTCGGCGACCCGGACGTCAAGTCCGTGTTCGTCAACGTCTTCGGTGGCATCACCGCCTGTGACGAGGTCGCCAACGGCATCGTCCAGGCCCTGGAGCTGCTCAAGACCAAGGGCGAGGAAGTCACCAAGCCGCTGGTCGTGCGTCTCGACGGCAACAACGCGGAGCTCGGTCGCAAGATCCTCTCCGACGCCAACCACCCGCTCGTGCAGCGCGTGGACACCATGGACGGCGCGGCCGACAAGGCCGCCGAGCTCGCGGCTGCGAAGTAAGGGACGAGGTCAGAACACCATGGCTATCTTCCTGACCAAGGAATCCAAGGTCATCGTCCAGGGCATGACCGGCGCGACCGGCATGAAGCACACCAAGCTCATGCTGGCCGACGGCACCAACATCGTCGGTGGCGTGAACCCGCGCAAGGCCGGCACGTCCGTCGACTTCGACGGCACCGAGGTACCGGTCTTCGGCTCCGTCAAGGAGGCGATGGAGAAGACGGGCGCCGACGTGTCCGTCCTCTTCGTGCCGCCGGCCTTCGCGAAGGCCGCCGTCGTCGAGGCGATCGACGCCGAGATCCCGCTCGCCGTCGTGATCACCGAGGGCATCGCCGTCCACGACTCCGCCGCCTTCTGGGCGTACGCGGGTTCGAAGGGCAACAAGACGCGGATCATCGGCCCGAACTGCCCCGGTCTCATCACCCCGGGCCAGTCCAACGCCGGCATCATCCCGGGCGACATCACCAAGCCCGGCCGCATCGGTCTCGTGTCCAAGTCGGGCACGCTGACCTACCAGATGATGTACGAGCTCCGTGACATCGGCTTCTCCTCCGCCGTCGGCATCGGTGGCGACCCGGTCATCGGTACGACGCACATCGACGCCCTCGCGGCGTTCGAGGCCGACCCCGAGACCGACCTGATCGTGATGATCGGTGAGATCGGTGGCGACGCCGAGGAGCGTGCCGCGGACTACATCGCGAAGAACGTGACGAAGCCGGTCGTGGGCTATGTCGCGGGCTTCACCGCCCCCGAGGGCAAGACGATGGGTCACGCCGGCGCGATCGTGTCCGGTTCTTCTGGCACCGCACAGGCCAAGAAGGAAGCCCTCGAGGCCGCGGGCGTCAAGGTCGGCAAGACGCCGACCGAGACGGCCAAGCTGGCGCGCGCCATTCTGGCCGGCTAGTACGCCGCTTCGGCGCTCGCGCTTGCTTCTGCGCTCGCGTTCGCCTTCCGGTGGTCCGGTGCGGGCCCGTATCCCCTGAGGAGGGGGTACGGGCCCGTCCGCGTTCGGTCAGCCGGTCAGTGGGTCTCCGGGACCAGGCGGTGCGGGCCGTTCATCGGATCGGCGCGGAGCTTGTCGCGCAGTTCCTCGTCCTGGGGCGAGAGCGTCTGCGGGCCGGCGTACACCGGGACGCCGCCGACGGGTTCGCCGGGCGTGGGCGGGGGTTCGTACCGCGTGGGTGCTGTGGTGAGGGTGAATCCTGTGGCGCCGATGATCGCCGCGGTGAAGAAGGTGGTCGCGCGCGTCCAGAAGCGTGTCCTGCGCTCGCTCCCCGTCCGTACGGCGTGGGCGGGCGGCAGCCTGAGGGGCGGTACCGGCCCGGTCTCCGCGAGGTCGTTGAGGCGCTCGTGGAACAGCGCGGACTGTTCGGCGGGGGTGCGGGCGCTCGCGAGTGCCGGCAGCCGCCGGGCGACCGCGGCGCGTGCGTTGAGCAGGCGGTTCGCGGTGGCCGGGGTGCTCGCCTCGGTCTCGGCCGCCGTGTCGGGGAGGTCCAGGCCGAGGCCGTCGTACAGCAGGAGGGTGCGGCGGTGCCGGGGCGGCAGGGCCAGCAGCGCGTCGAGCAGCACCCGGCGGTCGCGGTCGCCGGGGGGCCGGTCGGGGCGCTTGCGGGTGGGGCGCAGCCGGTGCCAGGGGGAGGTCGCGTACTCGTGTGCCGCCGCCCTGATCCAGCCCGCCGGGTCGCGGTCGGTGGCCACCTCGGGCCAGCGCTGCCACGCGAGGTGGAAGGCGTACTCGACGGACTCGCGGGAGAGGCTCCGGCTTCCGGTGAGGAGGTAGGTCTGGGCCAGGACGGCGGGGGCCGAGCGGGTGTAGAGGGCGTCGAAGGCCTGGGCGGGGGTGGGGGG
>NZ_BAAAUD010000030.1:0-15538 GCF_039533765.1 Streptomyces enissocaesilis
GCCGCGGGCGGCCGCCTACGCGGCGGTGACGAGCGCCTCCCGCGCCCGCGGGGCCTCGCCGCGGTTCGGCCGGGACGGCTTCCCGCTGGACCCCAAGGACCACGCGGCGCGGCGCGACCGGCTGCGGACCAGGGCGGTCACGACGACGGTCGTCGCCACCGTCGTCGCCGCCCCCGTGTTCGCCCTCTGGGCGGCGTACCGGGGCGCGCCGCTCACCGGCGAGAGCCACGGCGGCGCGTCGGTCACCGCGAGCGACGCGGACGAGCCCGGCGGGCTCGACGGCGGCCCGTACGGCGGCCCCGGCGGCGCGGGCGACGGCGCGTACGAGAACACGGGCAACGCGCGCACGACCCCCGGCCCCCGCTTCACGGCGGGCAGCCGGTCGCCGGACGTGTCCGTCGAGGTCGTCAGCGGCGGTACGGCGCCGGGCGCCCCGGGGGAGTCCGGCGCGGGCCGGCTGACGGTGGAGGCCAGGTCCGCGGGCAGCACGACCGTCGTCACGCTGCGGGCGACGGGCGGCTCACCGGTGTCCTGGTCGGCGTGGACGAACGCGTCCTGGCTCTACCTGAGCCAGTCCTCGGGCACGCTCGCCCCCGGCGAATCGATCACGCTGTACGTGTCCGTGGACCACGAGCGGGAGCCGGCGGGCCCGTGGCGCGCGCGCATCGGCGTGGACCCGACGGGCGCGGTCGTCGCGGTGCAGGGTCACGGCCGCACCGCGCCGCCCCCGTCGTCCCCGGATCCGACGCCGCCGCCCCCGTCACCGGACCCGACGCCGCCGCCCACGTCCGCGTCCCCCACCCCCACGGCCCCGACGACGCCGCCGCCGGACCCCACCCCGACGGATCCGACGACTCCGCCGCCGTCACCGGACCCGACCCCGACGGACGCGTCCCCACCGGCGCCCTAGCGGCGGCCCGGTGCCCCGGCCCGGGGTGCCGGGTCCGGACGGGCCCGAGCGCGCCGGGTCCGCCAGGCCGTGGTCGTCGGACAGGGACTGCCGGACCGGGACTGCCGGGCCGGGCTGGTCGGGCCGGGGTGGTCAGGCCGTGGCCGGGTCCGCCGGATGCGGGGCCATGGGCAGCAGCGACGCCAGGCGCTCCTCGCACAGCTCCACCAGCCGGTCGTACGCCGCCTTCCCCATCAGCTCCGTCAGCTCCGGCCGGTACGTCACGTACACCGGGTCCCCCGCCCCGTGCGCCGACGTCGCCGACGTGCACCACCAGTGCAGGTCGTGCCCCCCGGGACCCCAGCCCCTGCGGTCGTACTCGCCGATCGAGATCTGCAGGACGCGCGTGTCGTCGGGACGGTCGATCCAGTCGTACGTACGCCGCACCGGCAGCTGCCAGCACACGTCCGGCTTGGTCTCCAGCGGCTCCTTGCCCTCCCTCAGCGCGAGGATGTGCAGCGAGCACCCCATCCCGCCCGCGAACCCGGGGCGGTTCTGGAAGATGCAGGACCCCTCCCAGCGGCGCGTCTGGCGGTCGCCGTCCTCGTCCGTCTGCGTCCAGCCCGACTCCGTACCGACGCCGTGGAACTGCCACACGTCGGGGGTGAGACGCGCCACATGGCCCGCGACGCGCTTCTCGTCGTCCTCGTCCGAGAAGTGCGCGCCCAGCGTGCAGCAGCCGTCGTCGGCGCGGCCGGCCTGGATGCCCTGGCAGCCACTGCCGAAGATGCAGCTCCAACGTGACGTCAGCCACGTCAGGTCGCAGCGGAAGACCTGCTCGTCGTCGGCGGGGTCGGGGAACTCCACCCAGGCACGGGCGAAATCGAGCCCGCCCTTCTCGTCCTGGACGGCGGAAACCCCCGGGGTCGTCTTCGGCTGCTTCGTGGCTTTGCCCGGCTTCGCCTTTTTCGTCTTCGACACGTGGCCAAGAGTAAGGGCGGGGCCGCAGTAGCGTTCCGTCCATGAGACTCGGAGTCCTCGACGTGGGTTCGAACACGGTTCATCTGCTGGTGGTCGACGCGCACCCCGGCGCCCGCCCCCTGTCCGCCCACTCGCACAAGGCCGAGCTCCGGCTCGCCGAGCTCCTCGACGCGGACGGGGCCATCGGCGCCGCCGGCATCGACCGCCTCGTGGCGACGGTCGGCGACGCGCTGCAGGCCGCCGAGGACAAGGGGTGCGAGGACGTCCTGCCGTTCGCGACCTCCGCCGTGCGCGAGGCGACCAACGCCGACGAGGTGCTGGGCCGGGTCAAGACCGAGACCGGGGTCGAGCTCCAGGTGCTGAGCGGCCCGGAGGAGGCGCGGCTGACGTTCCTCGCCGCCCGCCGCTGGTTCGGCTGGTCGGCGGGCAAGCTGCTGGTCCTGGACATCGGCGGCGGCTCCCTGGAGATCGCGTACGGGATGGACGAGGAGCCCGACGCGGCGGTGTCGCTGCCGCTCGGGGCGGGCCGGCTCACCGGGGCCTGGCTGCCGGGCGACCCGCCGGACCCGCAGGACGTGAAGGCGCTGCGCCGTCATGTACGGGCGCAGATCGCCCGTACGGTCGGCGAATTCAGCCGCTTCGGCCCGCCCGACCACGTGGTCGCGACGTCCAAGACCTTCCGGCAGCTGGCGCGGATCGCGGGCGCGGCCCGCTCCGCCGAGGGACTGCACGTACAGCGTGAACTCAGTCGCAGATCGCTGGAGGAGTGGGTGCCCAAGCTCGCCACGATGCCGATAGTCCAGCGCGCCGGCCTGCCCGGGGTCTCGGAAGGCCGCGCCGCGCAACTGCTGGCAGGAGCCCTGGTGGCGGAAGGGGCGATGGACCTTTTCGGGGTGGACACGCTGGAGGTCTGCCCGTGGGCGCTGCGCGAAGGCGTCATCCTGCGCCGCCTGGACCACCTGCCGCCGACCGCGTGACCGCCCGCCCGGCACCCGCCCGGGAACGGCCCGTACGCTGTTCCTCGTGGCAGAACCAGTGGTGCGCATCCCCGATGCGAAGGTCGCGCTGTCCACGGCGTCCGTGTATCCGGAGTCGACGGCGACGGCCTTCGAGATCGCCGCACGCCTCGGCTACGACGGCGTCGAGGTCATGGTGTGGACGGACCCCGTCAGCCAGGACATCGAGGCGCTGCGCAGACTCTCCGACTACCACGGCGTCCCCGTCCTGGCCATCCACGCGCCCTGTCTGCTGATCACCCAGCGCGTGTGGACCACGGACCCGTGGACGAAGCTCCGGCGGGCGCAGGCCGCCGCCGAGAAGCTCGGCGCGTCGGCCGTGGTCGTGCACCCGCCGTTCCGCTGGCAGCGGCAGTACGCCCGCGATTTCGTCACCGGGATCTGGCGGATGGCGGAGGAGACCGACGTCCGTTTCGCCGTCGAGAACATGTATCCGTGGCGCTACAAGGACCGCGAGATGCTGGCGTACGCCCCCGAATGGGACGTGACCAAGGACGACTACCGGCACTTCACCGTCGACCTCTCCCACACCGCGACCGCCCGCACCGACACCATGGCCATGGTCGACCGGATGGGCGACCGGCTCGGACACGTGCACCTCGCGGACGGCAAGGGCTCGGCGAAGGACGAGCACCTCGTCCCCGGGCGTGGCGACCAGCCCTGCGCCGAACTGCTGGAGCGCCTCGCGCGCAGCGGCTTCGACGGCCATGTCGTCATCGAGGTCAATACGCGCCGGGCCATGTCGTCCGCCGAACGCGAGGCCGACCTCGCGGAGGCCCTCGCCTTCACCCGGCTGCACCTGGCGTCCCGGGTCTCCCAGCCGTGAGCGGGCAGCCGTGAGCGGGGACCGGTGAGCGGTACGGCGAGCGGCGGTACGGCGCCGGAGCCCCGCCGCCGGGGCCGCCCCCGCCGGTCGCCCGAGGACGCCGGCCCCGGAGCCCGCGAGCGGATCCTCCAGGCGGCCCGCGACGCATTCTCCGAGCACGGCTACGACAGGACGTCGATGCGCGGCATCGCGAAGGCGGCGGGCGTCGACGCGGCACTCGTCCACCACTACTTCGGCACGAAGGACGACATCTTCGCGGCCGCCATCGAGATGTCCTTCGAGCCCGCCCTGGTGATCCCCGCCGTCCTCGGCCAGGGCGGCACGGACGGCATCGGGGAGCGGCTGGCCCGCTGTTTCATCGGTGTGTGGGAGAACCCGGCGACCAGGGCGCCGCTGCTCGCGGTCGTACGGTCCGCGCTGACGAACGAGACGGCGGCGAAGGTGCTGCGCACGTTCGTGCTGCGCCGGCTGCTGGAGCGGGTGGCGGCGGAACTCGACGTACCGGACCCGACCTTCCGGGCGGAGCTCGCGGCCTCGCACATGGTCGGGATCGCGATCCTGCGGTACGTCATCAAGGCGGAGCCGCTGGCGTCGGCGGATCCGGAACGGATCGTCGCGATGGTGGCCCCGACGCTCCAGCGGTACCTGACGCAGGAATGACCCAGGGGCGACGCGGGCGTGCCGGGGGCGTGACGCGGAGCACGGCCCGGGGCGCGGCCGGGCACCCGGCCCGTGCCCTGTCCGGGCCGTGACCGCAGGCCGAGCGCCGCGTCCCGCATATCGGACGTGCTGTCCAGATCGTGGATCCGGGGCGTACGCTCGAAGTTACTCTCGTGAGTAAGCCTCGTACGTCCCATCTGCGTCCCATCTGCCTAAGGAGCGAGCGACGATGCCCGAGCTGAGGTCCCGCACAGTCACCCACGGCCGCAACATGGCGGGCGCGCGCGCCCTTATGCGGGCGTCGGGCGTAGCGAGCGCGGACATCGGTAAGCCGATCATCGCGGTCGCGAACTCCTTCACCGAGTTCGTCCCGGGCCACACCCACCTCGCGCCGGTCGGCCGGATCGTCTCCGACGCGATCCTGGCGGCGGGCGCCGTCCCCCGCGAGTTCAACACGATCGCCGTCGACGACGGCATCGCGATGGGCCACGGCGGCATGCTCTACTCCCTCCCCTCCCGCGACCTGATCGCCGACTCCGTCGAGTACATGGTCGAGGCGCACTGCGCGGACGCGCTGATCTGCATCTCGAACTGCGACAAGATCACGCCGGGCATGCTGATGGCCGCGCTGCGCCTCAACATCCCCACGATCTTCGTCTCCGGCGGCCCGATGGAGGCCGGCAAGGCCACGCTGGTCGACGGCACCGTCCGCAAGCTCGACCTGGTCGACGCGATCTCCGACGCGGTCAACGACAAGATCTCGGACGAGGACATCCTCCGTATCGAGGAGAACGCCTGTCCGACCTGCGGCTCCTGTTCCGGCATGTTCACCGCCAACTCGATGAACTGCCTCGCCGAGGCCATCGGCCTGGCGCTGCCCGGCAACGGCTCGGTCCTCGCCACGCACACCGCCCGCAAGGCGCTGTACGAGAACGCCGGCCGCACGATCGTGGAGATCACCAAGCGCCACTACGAGCAGGACGACCACACCGTCCTGCCCCGCAACATCGCCACCCGCGCAGCCTTCGAGAACGCCATGGCGCTCGACATCGCGATGGGCGGCTCCACCAACACGATCCTGCACCTGCTGGCCGCCGCCCAGGAGGCCGAGCTGGACTTCGGCCTCGACGACATGGACGAGGTCTCGCGCCGCGTCCCGTGCCTGGCCAAGGTCGCGCCGAACGTCGCCCCCGGCGGCACGTACTACATGGAGGACGTCCACCGCGCGGGCGGCATCCCCGCCATCCTCGGCGAGCTCTACCGCGGTGGCCTCCTCAACGAGGACGTGCACACCGTCCACTCCGCCACCCTCGCCGAGTGGCTGAAGACGTGGGACGTGCGCGGCGGCTCCCCGTCCGCCGAGGCCGTCGAGCTGTGGCACGCGGCGCCCGGCTGCGTCCGCTCCGCGACCGCCTTCTCGCAGTCCGAGCGCTGGGACACCCTGGACACGGACGCCGAGGGCGGCTGCATCCGCTCCGTCGAGCACGCGTACTCCAAGGACGGCGGCCTGGCCGTCCTCAAGGGCAACCTCGCCGTCGACGGCTGCGTCGTGAAGACCGCCGGCGTCGACGAGTCGATCTGGACCTTCGAGGGCCCGGCGGTCGTCTGCGAGTCGCAGGACGAGGCCGTCGACAAGATCCTCCGCAAGGAGATCACCCACGGCGACGTCGTCGTCATCCGCTACGAGGGCCCCAGGGGCGGCCCCGGCATGCAGGAGATGCTCTACCCGACGTCCTTCCTGAAGGGCCGCGGCCTCGGCAAGACCTGCGCGCTCGTCACGGACGGCCGCTTCTCGGGCGGTACGTCGGGCCTGTCCATCGGCCACGCCTCCCCGGAGGCGGCGTCGGGCGGCACGATCGCGCTCGTCGAGGACGGCGACCGTATCCGCATCGACATCCCGAACCGCACGATCGAACTCCTCGTCGCCGACGAGGAACTGGCCGTCCGCCGCGAGGCACTGGGCGGCGTGTACGCCCCGAAGAACCGCGAGCGCAAGGTCTCGCAGGCCCTGCGCGCGTACGCCGCGATGGCGACCAGCGCCGACAAGGGCGCGGTGCGGGACGTCTCGAAGCTGGGCTGAACGGCGCCTCCACCGGCGCGACCGGGCGGGACGGAGCACCCACTCCGCCCCGCCCGGTCCCGTTCCCTCACCAGCGCGCCGGATCCCCGTCCCCCACGGCGAAGACGGACCCGTCGGGCGCGCTGGCGAACACCGTGCCGGGAGCGGTGACGGGAGCGGGAAGGGAAGCCGCGAAGGTGTACGGTCCCTCGCCCATGCGGGGTGCGGTCTGACCCAGCAGCCTGCCGTCGGCGGCGTCGACCGCCAGCAGCCGGCCGTCGGCAGCCGACAGGTAGACGCGGCCCCCGGCCGCCACCGGTCGTGAGGCCCGGCTGACCGACGTCTCCAGCCGCCACAGCTGCGCGCGCTCAGCACTTCCCGTACTTCCCGTGTCGCGCATGTCGACGGCGACCAGGGAGCCGTTGACACCGAAGAGGTACGCCGTGTTCCCGCGCACCGTGGCCTGCGCCTGGTCGAGCGGTGCGACGAGGGGAACGCGGCGGGCGGTGCGTGTCGTGGTGTCGAGGCGGACGACCGCCCGTGTCACGCCGTCGATGTCGCCCTCCAGCAGGAACAGAGCGCCGTCCGAGGCGCTGACCGGGCTGAGCATCCCGCTCAGCCGCTGTTCCCACCGCGCCTCGCCGTTGTCCGGATCGACCGCGACGACCGTGGTCGACGTACCGTCGTCCGACACCGTGGCCGCGTAGACCGGTTCCCGGCGGCCGGGCGATGTCACCCAGAGGGTGCCGACGCCGCCGTGCCGCTCCGACCAGCGGGTCCTGCCCGTGGTGTTGTCGACGGCCCTGACGGTTCCGTCCGGTCCGGCCAGAAGCGCCGACTTCGCCGTGTGGAGGGCGACAGTGCCGCCGGAGGCACCGATACCGATACTCCACCGGCGGACTCCGGTTCGCGGATCGAGGGCCTCCAGCCGGTCTCCGCCGGGTGCCACGACGTGCAGGAGTCCTCCGGCGAGGACGGGCGCGCTGTCGTCCGAACGGGAACGGGGTGTGTCACCGGCCGTCTTCTCCGTCCAGTCGGCCTTTCCGTCGGCCGGGTTCAGACGGGCGGCCCCGACGCCGGTGGCGCTGCAGTAGAGGGCGCCGTCCGCGTACGAACAGGCAGGCGCGTGACTCCGCGCGCCGGCCGACAAGGAGACGTTCCAGGGACGGGCGGTTTCCCTCACTCCGGCCCCGGCCCGTTGTACGGCGGGTGCGGGACCGGGGCTGCCGTCGTCCACCAGCGCGCCTACGCCGAGAACGCCGCCCACGATCAGCGACGCGGCCAGAGCCACGGTGAGCACGGCCCGCCGGGGACCGCCCCCGCGCCGGCGGGCGGAAGCGGCGGCAACGGCCCCGGGCGGATCGGCCGGCGTGGCGGCCCCGGCGGCCGACTCGGCTTCCGCGGCGCTCGCTGCCTTCGCCGAAGGCTTTTCCCGTGCGGCGACTGCCCCCGCTCCGCCCGAACTCCTCTGCGCCGGTATGAACGGCTGGGTGTCGTCGGCGGTCCGGTATGCCGCGGACCGCAGGGCGGCCATCAGCGCGTCCGGTGTGGGCCGGCCGGCGGGATCCTTCGCCAGGCACCGTGCGAACAGCGGTACCAGGGCTTCCGGTACGCCCGCCAGGTCCGGCTCGTCGTGCACCACCTGGTACGCGACGATGTACGGGCTGTCGGAGTCGAAGGGGCCGCGCCCGGTCGCCGCGTGGACGAGTACGGACCCCAGCGCGAACACGTCCGCCGCCGGCCCCACTTCGCGCGGGCGCTGGAACTGCTCGGGAGCCATGAACGGCGGCGTACCGATCAGCTTGCCGGTCTCCGTACGCAGATCGCTGTCCGTCGGCCGGGAGATGCCGAAGTCGATGACCTTGGGCCCGTCGGCCGCCAGCAGCACGTTGCTCGGCTTGAGATCGCGGTGGACCACGCCTGCGCGATGGATGTCGCGCAGCGACTCGGCGAGTCCAGCGCCGAGTCTGAGCAACTCCTCTGTACCCAGCGGACCATTCCGCTTGACCCGTTCGGCGAGAGTGGGGCCTTCGATGAACAGAGTGGCCATCCAAGGCCGTTCCGCATCCGTGTCGGCGTCCACGACGGGTGCGGTGAAGGCTCCGCTCACCCGACGGGCGGCGGAGACCTCCTGCCGGAAGCGGGCCCTGAACTCGGGATCTGCGGCAAACTCGGCGTGCACCACCTTGACCGCGAGACGCAGTCCGGAGCCGGAGGTGGCCAGATGGACCACACCCATGCCTCCTGAGCCGAGCACGGCTTCGAGTCGGTACTGCCCGGCGTAATCCGGATGCTCCGCTTCCGGTCCCGTCCCGGTGCTGTGCAGCGGCGGCATCGTCCACCCCCGTGTGAATCGTCCGCAAGCGAGACGCACGGAGCCTAGTCGATGATGCGTGCGATGTCGGTGTGGCTTGCTAGCCTGCGCGGCGTACGAAAGACGTACCTCGACGGGGGAGGGCCTCATGGCCGTGGGAGAAGACGCGGGCACCACCGGGAACGCCGCCGAGAGCGCCACCGGGGAAGCAGTCGCGACCACGGCCGCCACTGCCACTGTGACTGCCACCGCGGAGACGCTGGCGGTGCGGTATCCCGTCGCTCCGGGCTACCGGGTGAACGTGCGCAGCGGCCCCGGCACCAACTACCGGATCGTCAAGGTCCTGCCGTACGGCGCACGCGTGCCGATCAACTGCCAGTGCCCCGGGACGACCGTGTCGGGGCCGTACGGGACGACGAACCTGTGGTCCAACATCGCGAACAGCCAGTTCGTCTCGGACGCGTACATCAACACCGGCAGCGACGGCTACGTCGCGGTGCGCTGCGCCTGACGAGGGGGCACGCCGCACGCCGGACTCGCGTCACCGTCGGCTGCGGCCGCGCCCGCCGGGGCCCCGGCCGACGAAGTCCTCAGGTACCCGGTCGCACCCGGCTGCCGCCTCAACGCCAGGCCGGGCCCGGGAACGCAGTACCGGCTGATCCAGACCCCGCCGTACGACGCCGGGGTTCCCGTCTACTGCCAGAAGCCGGGCGAGACGGTCACGGGCCCGTACGGGACGCCGGATCTGTGCGGCCACATCGCGGACGGGCAGCTCGTTTCGGACGCGTACGTGAACACGGGCCGCGACGGGTACGTCGTCCCGCGCTGCACCTGACCACCCACCCCGTCCACCCCCTCGCACCGGGGATAATCGACCCGTGAGCGAAAACGCCGACGGCACCCCGACCACCACCCCCGCCGCCCCCGCGACCCCGGGCGACGGCGGAGGCGGCGGTCCGCAGCCCGAGCCCGTCCGGTTCTTCGGCACGACCTGGGTGGACCACGACAACGGCTACGGACTGCGCCGGGCCGGGGCCGCCGTCGGTTCGCTGGCCGCCGCTGCCGCCGGCTGCTTCGTGCTGCGCTTCGCCTACCAGGGCCTGGCGATCGCCGACGTCGGCAGCTTCCTGAACATCCTGGTGGTCGCCATGTTCGCGATCTGCAGCGCGATCGCCTTCCGCCGCACCTGGGCGGGGTACGCGCGCCGCCCCGACCCCGCCACCGAGGCCTCGTTGCGCAGCCTGAAGAGCATCGGCTTCGTCGGCGTACTCCTCGCGTACTTCTTCCGCTCGCTCACCGAGGCCCCGGGCGAGAAGCTGCACCGCAGCGAGTACGAGAACGCCCTCACCCAGTACGAACGCCGCCGGGGCTCCCGCACGGGCAACCCGGCGGCCCGCAGGAAGAAGCCCAAGCGGCGCCGTTAGCCGGCCCGGCGGCTGGAGGCCGCGCGGACGGACTCCAGCCCATGAACACCCCACCCCGGGCGGGGGAGCGACCCCATGGCGGACCCGGACCCGGCCGCGCGTGCGAGGAACAGCGCACACGCCTCCGGACCATCGCCTACCGCATCACCGAACCGGCCGCTGACGCTGATGCCGCCGACGACGCCATACAGCAGACCTGCCTGCACCGACAGACGCTCCCGGACGGAGAGGCCCGCGATCCGCGCGCGCACCTGACCACCGTCGTCAGCCGCGTCCGTCACGACCGGCCGGGTTCCGCCCGCGCCCGTCGCGAGGCATACGCCGGCCCCTGGCTCCCGAGCCGGTCCTCACCGGGGCCGGACCGGGTCCCGAGGAGCCCGCGACCCTGGACGAGTCGAGGGGTCTGGCCCCTGCTCACAGCCATGGACGGAGCGCCCGACCCCCACCGAGCCCACCGCACTCGTCCTCTACGCCGCCTCCGCCGCGTCCCTTCCCGGATCACCGAGGTGACCGGCACCTCCCCCGGCTCCCTGCGCCGGCTGGCCTCCCGTCCCCGCAAGCGCACCCGCCCCCAGGCCCCGCACCGCTCCGTGGACCGCCTCGGCAAGGCCACCGACGCCCGAGTGGAGGAGCGGAGCGTACGTTCCACGACCCGCACCCTGCGCCTGCCACCCCCACCCCGACCCGCCGCCTCCCGACCCGTGTTGATTCCACGGCTCCACAGATCCACGAGCCGCGGCCCGCCACCACCGGCCTATCAGTCGCCCGAACGGAACCTTGACGCGCACCACCACCGGGAGCATTATTCAACACATGATGAATTATGCCCCCGAACCCGCCGCCACGGCAGACGGGGCTGCCGTGACCGCCCACGGCCTCACCGTCGTACGAGGCCGGCGCACCGTCCTGCGAAACCTCGACTTCGCCGTCCCCCGAGGCAGAATCACCGGCCTCCTGGGCCCCTCCGGCTGCGGCAAAACGACCCTCATGCGCGCCATCGTCGGCACCCAGGCCAAAGTCACCGGCACCCTCGAAGTCCTGGGCCGCCCGGCCGGCGACGCGACGCTCCGTCCCCGCATCGGCTACGTGACCCAGGCCCCCTCCGTCTACGCCGACCTCACGGTCCGACAGAACCTGGACTACTTCGCGGCCGTTCTCCAGCCCGGTCGCGACCACCGCGGAGCCCGCCACGACGCCGTCACCCGCGCCATCGCCGCCGTCGACCTCACCTCGCACCAAACCGCCCTGGCCGGCAGCCTCTCCGGCGGCCAGAGCAGCCGCGTGTCCCTGGCCGTAGCCCTCCTCGCCACGCCCGAACTCCTCGTCCTGGACGAGCCGACCGTCGGCCTCGACCCGGTCCTGCGCCGCGACCTGTGGAACCTCTTCCACACCCTCGCGAACCGCGGCGCCACCCTCCTCATCTCCTCCCACGTGATGGACGAGGCCGAGCGCTGCCACCGCCTCCTCCTCATGCGCGAGGGCGAGATCCTGGCCGAGAACACCCCCGAAGCCCTCCGTTCCCGTACCCGCCGCGCCACGGTGGAAGAGGCGTTCCTCCACCTGGTCGACGAGGCGAACTCCCGCCAGGAGGCACCCCGATGAACGCTTCCCGCACCCTCGCCACAGCCGCCCGCGTCCTGACCCAGCTGCGCCACGACCCCCGGACGATCGCGCTCCTGCTCCTCATTCCGGTAGTGATGATCACGCTGCTGCGCTTCGTGTTCGACGCGTCGCCGCGGACCTTCGACTCCATCGGCGCGTCCCTGCTCGGGATCTTCCCGCTCGTCACGATGTTCCTGGTGACATCGATCGCCACCCTGCGAGAACGCACCTCGGGCACCCTCGAACGTCTCCTCGCCATGCCCCTGGCCAAGGCCGACCTGATCGCGGGTTACGCCCTGGCCTTCGGCCTCCTGGCCGTAGTCCAATCAGCCCTGGCCACAGGCGTCTCCCTCTGGTTCCTGGGCCTGGACGTGGTCGGCTCCCCCTGGCTGCTGCTCCTGATCGCCCTCCTCGACGCGCTGCTGGGCACAGCACTGGGCCTGTTCGTCTCGGCCTTCGCGGCGTCGGAATTCCAAGCGGTCCAGTTCATGCCGGCGGTGATCTTCCCGCAGCTGCTCCTGTGCGGCCTGTTCACTCCCCGCGACACGATGCAGCCGGTCCTGGAGGCGATCTCGAACGTGCTCCCCATGTCGTACGCCGTGGACGGCATGAGCGAAGTCCTGCACCACACGGACGTGACACCCACCTTCGTCCGGGACGCCGCGATCGTCGCGGCCGTGGCCTTCCTGGTCCTCGCCCTGGGCGCAGCCACCCTCCGCCGCCGCACCACATGACTCAGCTCCACCGACCCCCTCATCCCCGCCCGGCGACCGAGGACAAAGGCAGCGGCCCACCCCACCCCATTCCGCCCACCGGACACCCCACTCCCACCCCGCCCCCCGGTGCGAAGATGTCCCCCGGACGACAGAGAAAAAAGACGCACCAGACACACCAGACACACCCACCGGCGAGGTGAACCGCATGACCCAGACAGTCGCAGTCCTCGGCACCGGAAAAATCGGCGAGGCCCTGCTCAGCGGAATGATCCGAGCCGGCTGGCGCCCCGCCGACCTCCTGGTCACCGCCCGCCGCCCCGAGCGTGCCGAAGAGCTCCGCACCCGCTACGGCGTAGAGCCGGTGACCAACGCCGACGCCGCCAAGCGCGCCGACACCCTCATCCTCACGGTCAAGCCGCAGGACATGGGCAAGCTCCTCGACGAACTCGCCCCCCACGTCCCCGCCGACCGCCTGGTCATCAGCGGCGCCGCCGGCATCCCCACCGCCTATTTCGAAGAGCGTCTCGCCCCCAACACCCCGGTCGTCCGCGTCATGACGAACACCCCCGCCCTCGTGGACGAGGCGATGTCCGTCATCTCGGCCGGCACCCACGCCACCCCCGAGCACCTCCTCCACACCGAGGAGATCTTCGGCGGCGTGGGCAAGACGCTCCGCGTCCCCGAGTCCCAGCAGGACGCGGCCACCGCCCTCTCCGGCTCCGGCCCGGCGTACTTCTACTACCTCGTCGAGGCGATGACCGACGCCGGCATCCTCCTCGGCCTGCCCCGCGCCCAGGCCCACGACCTGATCGTCCAGGCAGCCATCGGCGCGGCCGTGATGCTCCGCGACAGCGGCGAACACCCGGTGAAGCTCCGCGAGGCAGTGACGTCCCCCGCCGGCACCACCATCAACGCGATCCGCGAACTCGAGAACCACGGTGTACGAGCCGCTCTCATCGCAGCCCTGGAAGCGGCCCGCGACCGCAGCCGCGAGCTCGCCTCAGGCAACGGCTGACCCCACCAGCTCCTCCCGCCCCACCACCCGCGCGAACCCACCGCCGTGCCGTGCAGCGACACGGCGGTGGCCCGCGCCGGCCCATCGGCGCCCAGCGACCACCCCACGGCCCGACCCCGTCGAAGGTGTACGTCGCATCCAGCCCGAACAACACCTCGTACCTCAGGCCCCGCGCCCCCGGGCCGCCGTCTCGGCGCACATATTGGTCTGGATCCCGGCCACGACGATCTGCCGCACTCCGTCCGCGCCCCCACCCCCTTCAGCCACACCTCCCGATCCAGTCCCCCGTGGATTCCCCCCGTGCCCGTCCCGCAGTGGCGAATCAGGCTCAGGCGAGTCGTGCCGCACGAAGCCGACCGGACACCCTCGCCTCCGTACGCGAATACGCCCCGCGCCACCCGCACGAACCGCTCGCCCTCACCGGCCTCGCAGCCCGCGCCGTCATGCCCCCGTTCCTTCGCCCGCCACTTCTCATCGACTACCGACACCACCCCGCAGCGGTGGTTCGTCACCCAGCGCCTCGCCGCCGCCCTCCTCAGCCCGCGGGCAGCAGCCCCATGGCCCGATAAGCGGCGTCCACCGTCGGCCGCGCCATCCCCCGGGCCCGCCCCGCCCCCTCCTTCAGCACCTGATCCACATAACCGGGATCGGCCGCCAGCTCCGCGTGCCGCTCCCGCACCGGCCGCAGCAGCTCGACGACAGCCTCCGCGGTGTCCTTCTTCAACGCTCCGTAGGACTCATACACACCGGCCAGCTCCTCCGGGTTCCCCCTCTCACAAGCCGCGAGCACATCCAGCAGATTCGCGACCCCGGGCTTCTCCTCCCGGTCGTACTCCACCTCGCGCCCGCTGTCCGTCACGGCCCGCGTGATCTTCTTCCGCACCACCTCGGGCTCATCGAGCAGATAGACGATCCCCGCGGTGGCCGCGTGCGACTTCCCCATCTTCGAAGTCGGCTCCTGAAGGTCCATGACCCGGGCAGCCACCTCCGGACGCGTGGCCTTCGGCACCACGAAGGTGTGCCCGTACCGCTGGTTGAACCGCACCGCCAGATCCCGGGTCAGCTCCACATGCTGAGTCTGGTCGTCCCCCACCGGCACCTCATCGGTCCCGTACGCCAGGATGTCCGCCGCCATCAGCACCGGATACGTCAGCAGCGACAGCCGCACACTCTCCCCGGCCGCCCGAGCCCGCGCGCTCTTCTCCTTGTACTGGATCATCCGCCGCAGCTCACCGTCCGTCGCCGTGCATTCCAGTACGTACGACAGCCGCGCGTGCTCATCCACATGGCTCTGCACGAATACGGTGCACAGCGCCGGATCGAGCCCGGCCGCCAGCAGCAACGTGGCGGCCTGCCGGCTGAGCCGCCGTACCCGTGCCGGATCGTGTTCGACGGTCAGCGCATGCAGGTCCACGACACAGAACAGCGCGTCGGCCCGGTGCTGATCGGTCTCGGCCCACCGCCGCACGGCCCCGAGATAGTTGCCCAGCGTCAGGTGCCCGGTCGGCTTGACCCCGCTGAAGATCCGCGTCATCTCTCTTGCCTCCTGGTAGGAGCCGCTGCCACCGGCGGCCGCCCCCCCCGGAGGGAGAAACACGAACGGCCGCCGAAGCGGCGGCCGTTGAGCGCATACGTGTCTGCCGGCCGCCGTCAGGCGGCCCGCCACCCCTGGGTGCACGTACGCGAAGTCATGGCATCCACCATAGCGGCGGAGCCATCGGTTGACAGCGGATTGACACCTACGTACTGTTCTCCGAGTTGTCCGACGTGAGCACCGGCCCCGGCCGGCCCCGGACAGCCATTCCGCAGTAACCACTGGAGCGAACGACAGTTGTCGTCCCGTTTTTGTGCGCATTTGCGAAATGGAGAATCCACGTTCGAAGGAACGCTCCCGATTAGCTCGGGAGCCAGGATTCCGCTAAAGTCTCACTCGTCGGAACGGCCAGCGGCCGGAAAGGCAAACCCCGCCGACCGGGGATCGGGTCCGAAAGGATCTGATAGAGTCGGAATCGCCGGAAAGGGAAACGCGGAAGCGG